>CAZMDZ010000425.1:0-3079 GCA_964565175.1 uncultured Planctomycetales bacterium | reverse complement strand
GTGGTGGAGAGCGAACTTTTCGGGCATGTCAAAGGGGCATTCACTGGCGCGACCAATGAGAGATTAGGTAAATTCCAAGTGGCGGATAAGGGGTGCTTGTTTTTGGATGAAATTGGCGAGTTGCCCCTCTCCATTCAACCTAAGTTGCTGCGAGTCCTTCAGACTGGGGAAATTCAGCGGGTAGGCTCGGATCAAACCATGCACGTCGACGTCCGCGTTTTCTCGGCAACGAACCGAGATCTTCCACGCGAGGTTCAATTGGGAAAGTTTCGCGCTGATCTGCTTCACCGGCTCGATGTTTGCAGGATCCACACGCCGCGTTTGCGTGAAATCAAAGAAGACATACCTTTACTTGCGGGTTCTTTTTGCGACCAAGCTAGGCGTAAATTAGGGCTTGGGCCGGTCCGTTTGCACGCTGGCTCACCTGAGGCATTGATGAAGTATTCATGGCCGGGCAATGTGAGGGAGTTGGAGAATGTGGTTTCGCGAGCTGTCTTGAGGGCATCGAAAGGCAGTAAGAAGGAAGATCCAGTATGGATCCTGCCCAAGCATCTTGGGCAGGACTTTGAAGATCAGTCGGTTGCGAAAGCGGTGAAGCAAAGCGCTGGGCTCGATGGTGAATGCTCTCCTTTTTTACCGATGTCAACCGGCTTGCCGCTCGCCGAACAAGTCGACGACTTCAAGAGACATAGCATTCGGTCCGCCTTGCAACGCAATCAAGGCGTGTGGTCTCATGCAGCAAAGGAGCTTGGCATGCATAGAAGCAATTTGCATAACTTAGCTATAAGGTTAGGCTTGAAGAAGGCATAACGCACTCCCCTCCTTACCAAACGTTTTGCGCATCTGCTTACTAACCAACCAAGAACTCGATTCCTTGCCGTTGCCTGATGGTGATTGGCCCTGCGATCCGCGCCCCTACTTGCCCGATGCGGATTGGACATTACAGGTACTTGACGACAAGTACACGTCGGTGGAACGGGTAACCAAACGGATTGAAGAAGGATTTGACCTGTTCTTTAACCTCTGCGATGGCGCCGAAGACCAAGAAAGTCCTGGTGTAGAAGTAGTTCACACTTTAGAGAAGCACAAAGTTCCCTTTACCGGGGCGACGTCGGAATTTTTTGAGCCGACGCGAAAGGATATGAAGGCAGCATGCAAAAAACTGGGCATTGCCACCCCTCGTTGGGTGATTGCGCGGCCCGAGCTGCAAGTTGAACGAGCGGCCAAGCGATTAAAGTTTCCCCTATTCGTGAAGCATTACAGCAGTTATTCCAGCATCGACCTCAGCCGCCATTCCAAAGTGGTCACGCCGGCGGGCCTTCGGCGACAGGCGCGGAAGATCATTTCCAAACATGGAGCCGCGCTCATCGAAGAATATATCGACGGCACCGAATGCACCGTTTTGGTTGCTGAAAACCCGCGCAATCTACAGCGCCCCAAAACATTCACTCCTATTCAATACTGTTTCCCGGAAGGAGAAACCTTCAAGCACTCCGATCTGAAGTGGGAAGATTACAGCGGTTTGGCTGCGCAGCCGGTCACTGACAAAAAGTTGGCCAAGCAATTGCGCGAAGAGTCCGCGCGTTTTTTTGTCGAGCTCAATGGAGCCAGTTTTGGCCGTTGCGACATCCGCGTAGACCCTGACGGGGTACCTCACATGCTGGAAATCAATCCCAATTGCGGGTTGTATTACCCGCCCGCAGATGCGGCAAGTGCGGATTTAATTCTGATGAACGATGACGCTGGCCACATTGGTTTTACTAAGCAGCTGGTCACTGCTGCCCTGAAGAGGCATGGCGGCAAAGCAAGGTTGCGGAAGAAACGTGCGACCAAAAAGACGGCTCGCAGGCGAAAATTAGCCTAAATCGGGTTGGCGACGCTCAATGTCGCTGGCGAAATTAGAAGATAGCCCTTTGGTACCTATGTCCATTTTTGGGCGTGACTTGGGCCTCCTCGGCCTCGTCTAATTTCATGAATCCAAACCGCGATGCACCATCTTCGGCGTCAACGCCGGAGCACGCGAACAAACCTAAGGCCTATATTTCGATTGAAGATAGGTCAGCCGGGCAAGTCGTGTTGAGCCGCCGTCGTGGGCCGATTGGGGTCAAAATTGAAGCGGTGAACGAAAGCAGCGTTCTGCTTTCCACCACCTCTTATCTGCCGATCGGTGTTGCCATCAAGCTGGAACTTTCCGATACCAAGGATTTGCCGGCGCCTACTTATCAAATTACTTTGGAGCTCGAGGATTGCGACCCCAACTTGTTGCGGGCACTTTGGTTGCGCTGCAATGCCATCAGTGAAGGTGCGGAGAGTTCTGGGCAAGCAACGGACGACGACACTGACTGGTCCGCCCTTGTAAATGTGCCGGAGTGGGCCATTCAATTGCTCGTCGATGCGGTGCTCACCGAAGATCAGCTGAACGAGGTCCTAGATAAATCTGCTGGCACCAAGCTGCCCTTGGAAAGAGCTCTGATGAACAGTGGATTGGTTCTAGAGGAGCAAATTGTGCGCTCGAAGGCAACCGAATCGGGCGTGCCCTTCGCAGACTCAATGGCTTTTGAAATTTGCGCTGAGAATTCCGAGTTGTTGCCGCGCGAACTCATTTTCCGCAATCAAGTTTTCCCACTCTTCCATCTCGACGATCGTTTGACCCTGGGCATGATCGACCCACTTCTTTTTGGCCGCCGTGGCCGTGCCCAAGTTCATGGACTTCACAACCGACGCCCGTGACGCAGCCTTCCGCAGCAGTGTGAACAGCGTTCGCTCTGCGATCTCGAACTACTACGCCTATGCAGCTACTCCAACAGGTGGCGGATCGGCGAAGTACCCAACGCTTACTGAGCTAACGACCGAGGGCACGGTGATGGCTGGGGCCATGCCGGATAACCCTTACTCGACTTCGGCGGTTAAGAATGCCGTCAAAGCCGGTAAGAAGAAAGGCAAGCCTGTAACCAGCGGAACCAAAGGTGGCTGGTGCTACAAGGCTTCCACTGGTGAGATTTGGGCTGACACCAAGAGTGGTGCTGGCGAAGCAGATCTCTAATCACTCTATTCAGTGGGAGAGGGGCGGTCCACAAAG
>CAZMDZ010000424.1:0-3089 GCA_964565175.1 uncultured Planctomycetales bacterium | reverse complement strand
GCAGTCGGTTGGGCAGTCGGTTGGGCGCCATTTCCTGCCCGCAAACCATTGGGCAGCGCATTCCAAGCTCGAACCAAGCGCGGGAAACCGTAGAACAGGTGGAGGAAGCGCAATACTTCGTGCACGCATTCAGCGCCCTCAGCTTCGGCCAAAGCAATCGCCGCATCGTGCATGTGCTGGCGGTCGCCACTGTCAAAGGCGGCGGCAACTGCGAGGTGCAGGCTCAGGTCGAGGCGGCAAGGATCGGCCATGGCGGAATTTAACAAAGCCGACGGCCTAACCCACGCCCGATTAGTTTTGCTCAGTCAAGCTGTGAGTGAGCAGCGGCTCGCGCGCCCGACATTCGTCGCCAATACCCATAGCGAGGTGGCGCTGTCCCGGGGCAAACACGACGATGGTTGAGCCGAATTCAAACATGCCCATTTCTCCGCCGCGTTCGACTTTGATCGGCGGGTCATAAAGCCGACGCCCTTCCAGGAACGGGGAACTGCCCAAGGTGGCGTGGTGATGGAACTTCTTGCGGCCGACGTTGAGCGCGCCGATGTATAGCAAAGATAGTGGGGTGCCGTCGGCGGCGCGACAGTGGAGTAGGATGCGCTTGTTGGTGGCGAGCACGCGGATCGAGCGGCGCAGCAGTTTGGGATCGACGGGTTGCAGGTCGCCGGGCTCGGTGACGGCTTCCAGGATTTCCAGCTCGCACGGCGCGTGGTAGCGGTGATAGTTGTACGGCGCCAGGTATACCTGAATCGCCTGATAGCCAGCCAGCAGGCGGACGTCACCGCCGGGCACCAATTCTTGCGTGCTGTAGGGGGTGCCTTTGATCAGCCAAGTTCCTTCGGGCGAAACCCGAGCGCATGCGGCAATGCGGCCGTCGGCGGGGGAGAGCCAGGCGTCGCCCTCGGGCAGCGGCCGCGAGCCCTCCGGCAGCGGCCGAGTGAACAGCGCCAGGAAGTTCTTGTACTCGCGCAAATCCGCCGGAATGGTGGCGGGGTCAATCCCCAAACGCTTGCCCAGCCACCCCCAAACAGGCCGCCGCAAAAACTTCGGCACCGGCATCTTGCCCATCCACCCGGCGACGCGGGAAATGGTGCGGCGCGGGATGCCGGGAAAGGTGAGGACTTTGCGGACGGACACGAGTGCAGGCGAGCTCCGGTGGAGCGAATGATCTTAGCGACCGCCTCCCCCTTCGATCTCCCTCCCCTCTAGGCTAGGATGAGCCTCCAAGATATTGCCACTCGCATCATGGCCAAAAAGGCTCCCCTCAAAAGGCCATCCAAGCCACTCAATGCACCCAAATCCTTCGAGGAAACCCTTTGGGACACCGCCAATAAGCTGGGGCGTAGCGGAGAGGAGCGGCGGGCTGAGCCGGAGACCTCGCGCTGGTTGGCAGCAATCTCGCCGCGCTGATCGATGCGATCGACAACATCGCGGATAAGGAGGAGGACACGGTCGGTCGGGTTTATGAATACTTCCTCGGCAAGTTCGTCGCCTGCAGCGCAAGCAACGCTTTGATCTTTTCCAATCTCGGCCCCGCACGGTTCTTGCGCAGGGCAGATAAGTCATCCGCTTCAAGTTCGTGATCTTTCGCCTTAGCTTCCTTTAGTTCACGAATCAGATCCAGTCCCCTTTACTCAGCTCAGGATCGCTTACCTCTGCCGTTTCAAATTTGTATGCCTTGATGGAGGGTCCTTTCGGCAATTGTTAGAAACACAGAGAGTTCGCTCTTTGATCAGAGCTCTCCGAATCAAAGTCGGAAATGCGGTCGTTGTCGATCACGCGATTCATGGGTCTCCAAACTGCAAGGCACAATCTCCCTTACTGTAAAACCGCAGTTTTTTGGCGGGTGGAAGCGGCTTATCAGTCCGTGGGAAAAGTCATTCCGCGCCTCGCCGGCGTTTTGGAGATGGTCAAGGTGTAGCGAGTTTCGTCTTCTGCATCAGGACCGGGCGTCAATTCAGTCGCGGGCAATTGAAGCGGCACTTGTGGCTAGGAAAACTGGCAAAACTCCATCCATTCCATAACGGGTTTGATAATGGTGAAGGGATGTGAACGCGGCCTTCTTAATGATGGTACGCAATCGTTTCATCGACTCGCGGCCGCCGGTCCAAAGCTGGATGGAATGGTCGGACAAAATCACCCAACCGATGGGTCGTCGTGATGTGCCCTTTGGCGATTTATTCATTGCTTCCGGGCTCGGGAGCGCCCAAACGTTTTCGCCGATGGACTCGAGTTTCTCGCAAGCATCGAGGACTTGATTTTCTGGACGGTCTGCTCCAATGATGTAAACGCTAAATCCCGGATCCCATTCTTCTCCCGCTAATAAGACGACTGGGTATTTGAAATCTGAAAGCCCTTGCGTTTGCTGAACCCAATGATTCACCAAATGAGGCATTGCAGGCTTCAGCAGTGCAAAATGGTCATCGGGATTGCCTCCACGTTTTTGGCAAGTCTGCCGCAGGAAGGACATCACTTGCGCGAATTCATCAGCAGAGTGGGCGCAAGTCAAAATTGCTCCAACGATGACGTTCTTCCCATCGCACTTCACCACTCGGGCCAACAACAAGTCACCAGTTTCCAACGGAACCTTGGGTGTGAATTTACAGGAAGAAAAGTGCGCCGTAATCGTTTGATTTTGCACCAAGTCATGCAGGATTAATTCTCCATTGCCATTATGGGTCTGGATCAAAAATGGCGCAAAAAGGCTTAGCATCATTTTTTCTAAGAAAAGCACTGCGCCGTCGGGTAGATCGCTTTCCGATTTCACCAATACTTGAACCGCGATTTCATCGTTTAGGGTCGCCATGTCGTAGGCCACCATGTCGCGAATCAAATCGGTGCGGCCGGGGATGACATCGTCGGGGTTGTTGTCGTTGGAAACGAAAATACCTGTACCCATTGCGATGTGATCGGAGGCAATTGCAAAGAGTTCGCTCCAGCGTGAGTCTTGCAGAGAAAAGTGCAGTTTCGATAAGGCGAGGTGCTCTTCCAAAGCCGTCCATTTGCCGCTTGGGTTTGCCAGTTTCTTTACCAGCAAATCGAACGCTTCTGAGTCGAGTTTTGGATCCTCCAGCATCTCCTCCAATGCTGCT
>CAZMDZ010000423.1:0-3090 GCA_964565175.1 uncultured Planctomycetales bacterium | reverse complement strand
GGACTTGATCCGGGCGCGGAGCTTTAGTTCAACTAGCTGAGCGGTCGATAAACCGACAGCTCGCGCCTCTAGTGCTCAAGATTCCATGACCTTAAATCAAGCCGTAATTGGCAACGGCAACATGATCGGCCTGATCGCTCCCGACAGCGGGGTGGACTGGTTGTGTATGCCGCGTTTCGATTCACCGTCGGTGTTCGCACGGTTGTTGGATCGAGAAAAGGGCGGCACTTGGCGGTTTTTACCGTCAGGCCAGGTGCAGCAAGGACAGATGCGCTATGTGCGCAACACCAACGTCGTCGTCACTCGTTTCGAAGACGAAACGGGTGCTTGGGACCTGTTCGATTTCATGCCGCGCATACCCGACGGCTTGCGCCACAAAACGCCCTATCGGTTCGTTCGATTGCTGCGCCCTGTGCGCGGCCGCCCGCGAGTGAGAATGGAATTTGACCCGCGGCCTGATTACGGGCGCGAGAATCCAAAACTGCTGCTGGCTGAAAACGGCTTGCGCTTTCATGGCTGCGGCGAGCCGCACATGTTAACCAGCAACTTGCCAACGGATTACATCCTCAATGGCAATGAGTTTGCTGTCGATTTGCCGCGCTTTTTCGTGTTGGATTACGGCATTCAAGGCGAGACCATGCACATCGACGAGGTCAATCGCGATTTGGATTTAACCATCGCCGGTTGGCGGATGTGGGTGCAGAATTCCAACCTCGCCGGTTTTGCCGACGACCAGGTGATTCGCTCTTCGCTGTGCTTGAAGCTGCACGCTTACAACAGCACGGGCGCGATCATTGCGGCGACCACCACTTCGATTCCGGAATCCATCGGCGAGCCGCGTACTTGGGATTACCGTTACTGCTGGCTGCGCGACTCGGTGTTCACGGTGGAAGCGCTGCGTCGTTTGGCTCACTTCCAAGAAGGGCGCAACTTCTTGCGCTTTGTCCTCGACGTTGCTGAAAATGGTCCGCTGCAACCGTTGTACGGGATTGGCGGCGAACGCAGTTTGGAAGAGTTTGAGCTGCCGCACCTCGCGGGTTACAAAAACACTCAACCGGTGCGCGTCGGCAATGCGGCGGCGGAACAGCTGCAGACCGACTTGATGGGGGAGGTCGTCTTGTGCTTGCGCTCGATGATGCTGGACCCGCGGGTCGATTTCCGCGAACCACGGGTATGGCTGCCGCTGCTCAAGCGCATGGTTCAAGAATCCATCGACGCCTTCCCGGTACCCGACCTTGGCATTTGGGAGTACCGCGGCGAACCCTTGCTGCACACCTTCTCGCGCGCGATGTGCTGGGCGGCTGTGCACCATGGAGCCGAAGTCGCCGAGGGTTTAAGAGAACCTGAACTGGCAGCTCAGTGGCGGGTGACCGCCGCCGAGATGCGCCAGGAAATTCTGGACCGCGGCTACAACAAGGACTTGGGCATGTTCACCCAAACCTTCGACGGCGCCGAAGCCGACGCCGCTAACTTGCTGCTGCCGTCCATCGGTTTGATCGCACCCACCGACGAGGTGTTTGTCAACACCCTCGACGCCTACCGCGAGCTGCTGGTCCGCGATCGTGGCGTCATGCGCTATGTCCACGACGACGACTTTGGCGCCCCTAAAAGCACCTTCACCATCTGCTCCTTCTGGTGGATTGAAGCCTTGGCGCTGGCTGGCCGTTTGGAAGAAGCGATCGAGATGTTCCAGCGCGTTACCTCTCACGCCAACCCACTGGGCCTGTTTTCAGAGGACGTCGACGCCGAAACTGGTGAATTGCTCGGCAACTTCCCGCAGGCTTACACCCACGTCGGCTTGATCAACGCGGCGATGACCATCGGCACCCTGTTGCGGGCCGAAGAAGGTAACTTTCACGCCTGGGCATAACTTGCAAAGTGACCTGCCCACTGCTCCTCCAGTGCTAAGCTAAACACGCTCATGATGCGCACATCCTCCCCCCATTTGGCAAGTGCGGTATTGCCCGCTTGTTTGCTGGCTCTGTTCGCTGGTTGCGGCGATCCCGCCCAACCCACAGACCCATCCGCAGCCGGTTCGGAAACCCCTGCTGATCAAGAACACGGCGATGGCGGCGTCGGCAACTCTCCTCAAGAGAGTGCGGAAGTCAAAGCTCTGTTTGAGCAAACCGAAGCTGTGGTCGGTGACGCGGTGGTCAAGGATAACTTGGATCGCCGTAGTGCGGTTACCGATGGTTGGCCGTCGGAGCAACTGCACGACCACGCCAAGCACCAGTTGAAGGACCTCTTTCACGATCTGCTGGATCTAAGTAAGGACGCCTCGGGCTTGGATCACTTTCTTGCTAGCGACTTCAGCGGGACTCACTCGCTGCGGCCAGCGAATCTGAAGGCAGCCTACGCCGACAACGAAATGAGCGTTATGCGGCCCGCCGAATTGAGCACAGCAATGATGGCTGCGGCCGATTTCGGCAAACAGATCGACGCCTTCCGCAAGCCGTTCCAAGGCGCCGACCACTTGAAGGCGGACTTGAAGATTGTGTCGGTGGATCGTGTCGATGAAGAAACCTTCTCAACCAAGGTGATGATTCAAGCGCATGGCCGTCGCAACGGGGCTGCATTGCAGACCAATGTGGAATGGCGCGTGCATTGGCGCGGATTGCCGGCCGATGAGCATCCACTCATGCGTAGCATTGAAGTTTTGCATCACGAAGAATTCCGTGCTCCGCAAGCGCTGTTCGCCGATCACACCGGCTACGTTTTTGGTGAGCACCGTTTCATGCAGGAAGAGTTTTTGCGCGGTGCTGGCGAGTTGTATCGCCATAAGGACCGACTGGCTGGCAACTCTTATATGGGGTGGCAAGGTTTGGCGGTGGGGGACGTCAACAATGATGGTTTGGAAGACTTGTACGTTTGCCAACCCGGTGGTTTGCCGAACCGCTTGTTCTTGAAGCAAGCCGACGGCACCACCCGTGAAGCCGCAGCGGAATGGAACTTGGCGTTTATGGATAACAGTCGCGGGGCTTTGTTGCTTGATTTTGATAATGATGGCAATTTGGACCTCGGCATTGCGATGGGGCCAAACGTTGCCGTGCTGTACAACAACGGGCGTAAGTTTGGGCATTTCACCCCGCT
>CAZMDZ010000422.1:0-3095 GCA_964565175.1 uncultured Planctomycetales bacterium | reverse complement strand
GGGCCTCATCCGGGAAGTCAATTGCGAATTGAATCGACCCACCACTGGAGTTGGCTATGGAATTGCCGTTGGCTGACATTTGCGGAACGACCGCGCTGGAATACAAATCGCCGCGTCCTTCGGGGTAAAGCCCGGAACTCCAATCAAATCGGGAAACGACAAAGTCGCCAATTCCGTCACCGGTGACGTCGCCTGCGTCGAGGGAGTAGCCAAACCAATCGAATTTGCCTTCCCCAATCCAAAAGTTTAGGTCATCACCGCTTGCGCCTGAATACAGGAATACTTGACCGGTATCGTAAGTGGTAATTGGGCTTGAGTTTGGTGAACCCACTAATAGATCGACGGTGCCGTCGCCGCCGAAGGAATGGATCAAGCTCCCGTTTTGGCTAGAAAGTACGAATACTTCCCCTTCATACCACCAGTTCCAACTGGGTTGTTCTTCGCCGGGAGCGCCAATCACCCAATCATCGCGACCGTCGCCGTCGAAGTCACCGGGCGACAAAAGCCTTTCGCCGTAACGCTGTCCGGAAAACTCCCTTGCAGCCAATTATATAGCCCGACGTTTTGCGGCAGACCGCTGGCGAATACATAGGTGGCGCCAACATCGAATTCGCCACCGGCCGAATCTTCCCAGGGAGCACCGATGAGTAGGTCACTGGTGCCGTCGCCATCGTGGTCGCCAGCATCGGCAACGGCGGTACCAAAACCGCTCCAGTCCGATAGGCCGACCCATTCGCCAATCAATCCATAGGGTGCAGCGCCAGAGTAAACGAAGACTGCACCATTTTCATTCATTCCGGCACTGGAGTACTCGGGCGAGCCAATCGCCAAATCCGGAACGCCGTCTCCATTGACATCCTCAAGGGTGGCTCCTGACAAAAGCTCCACCGACCCGCCTTCAGGGGTTCCGCCACTGCTGTCGGAAGGGCGGATCATGAGGAATTCCGGGATGGAGTCGCCATCTACGTCGCCAAAACGGCGGAAGTAGGGGACGTCAATGCCTTCGTCAATTCCCAAAGTGAACTGGTGAATCGTCTCTAAGCGACCACCGTGGGGCTGTTGAGCGGGCAGTTCGGCGGCAAAAAGGAAGGCAGAAACGGCAGGGATTACGGAAAGTAAGGAGCGGTTGAACAAAATGATTCAATTAGGGATTAGAGGGGAAAAGTCAGTCTAGCAAGAATTGCTAAAATACCCAGCTCGCTCGATCATGGCTGAATCTAAAACCCCTTCGAAATCAACGACCCAAAACGGGGCCGTTGGGCTAGTGAAGCCCTCCAAAGAACAGGCCGAAGAGGCCGTGCGCACCTTAATCCGTTGGGCGGGGGACGACCCAGCGCGCGAGGGTTTGCAGGACACCCCGTACCGAGTGGCGAAGTCTTATGCTGAGTTTTTCAGCGGTTATGACTTGGACCCCGAGCAGGTGTTGCGCAAGACCTTTGAAGAGCACGAAGGTTACGACGAGATGATTACTTTGCGCGGGATCGTTTTGGAATCCCACTGCGAGCACCACATGGTGCCCTTCACAGGTGTGGTCCACGTCGGTTATTTGCCTGACAAACGAGTCGTTGGCATTAGCAAGCTAGCCCGCGTGGTCGAGATCTTCGCCCGCCGCTTGCAAATTCAAGAAAAGCTGACGGTGCAAATTGCCGACACCATCGAACGCGTGCTCAAGCCTAAAGGCGTCGCCGTGGTGATTGAAGCGGAGCACCAATGCATGACCACGCGCGGTGTGCATAAGCCTGGCACCATCACCGTGACTAGTCGTATGAAGGGCGCATTTCGCTCCAGCGCTGCGACCCGCCGGGAATTCTTGACGATGATTCGTCAATAGCAGAAGCCCCTTCCTCGGCCGCCGGAGGGGCGAGGAAGGGGCTTGGCATGTTGCCTGGGCTATTGCACCGTTCGCGCGATAACGGTCGAGCTATTGGTGCTCGTTTCTGCGGCTTGAAGGCGACCACTGAGGCCAGCGGCACTTGCAGGAACGTTTAGGGTCAGCGAGGCGTTCCCTCCAGCGTCGGCGACGGAGGTTCCAATTGGGATTGGCCAGCCAATGCCAAGCAGGATGTCCGAGCCAGCTGGAACGAAGGTGTTCGGTCCGGTGGTGGAGTAGAGGAACCAAACCGTATCGCCCGGAGTTGCGCCGCTGACGTCGAGGGTTGCGGCTGCGCCAGCTTGGAAATCAGTGCCGTCCAAAATCATTGGGGCTGCCAGTACCGCTTGCGCATTGACCATTCCATGGCCGAAGGTTTTGTCCCAACCAGGAAGGCCGACGTCGACCGAAGTCAATTCCATGCGTTCGTACAGTTCATCCCACAGCAAGCCGTCGCCATTTTGGTCGGTGACGGTTCCAGAAGCCAAGGCTAAAGCCGCGACGCCAACGGCATGCGGAGTTGCCATCGAGGTGCCGGAGGCCGTGGTGTAGCCACCGCCCAAGTCGCAGGAAAGGATGTCGACGCCAGGTGCAGCAAAATCCAGCTGCGGGCCGGTGTTGGAGAAGTCCGCGGCCTTCCACATTGTCTCCATCGCGCCAATGGCATAGGTGGTGTCATAACGCGCCGGTGCCGAAATACCGCCCAACGAGAAGTTGTTGCCCGAGGCGCAAATGTGAATCACGCCAGCAGCCTGCGACGCAGCAAAAGCCTGCTTCAAGGTGTAAGAGCCACCGCCACCCCAACTGTTGTTGACCACATCGCAACCCTGCAAGCTGACGTATTCCACGCACTTAATCAGGTCGCTGTAGTCGCCGCTGCCGCCGGCGTTAAAGCCTTTGGCCACCCACATTTGAATGTTCGGTGCTACGCCCACCACTCCAGCGCCATCACGCAGCGCCGCAATCGTGCCGGTGACGTGGGTGCCGTGCATGTGGTCGTCCATCGGGTCAGTGTCATTGTTGACGTAATCATGGCCGCCCAAATAAACATGGGCAACTTCGGGATGGTTGTAGTCCAAGCCGGTATCAATCAAACCAACGGTCACACCGTCGCCGAATGCCCCTAGGTAGTGGGCCAGGCCACCACCGATCATCTTCACCCCCCAGGTGTTGTCGATGTCCGTGACATAGGGCTCCTGCGCCATGAGACGGGCCACTTTTTCGG
>CAZMDZ010000421.1:0-3109 GCA_964565175.1 uncultured Planctomycetales bacterium | reverse complement strand
GCCATTCCCCTTCACGCGGGGTGAACTTCGAGCCGTGCACGAAGCCGGAGTAAAGCGACGGCGACTGCAACAGAATGTGACCGACTTGGCGGTCAGGTAAATCGTTGTCGTCGGCATCGGCAATGCGCATGCCTTGGTCATCGAGCGGATAGCCGCAAGCAGTCCACTCCAAGCATTGCTCTTCGGCATGGTCCTCGCTGGCGGGCTGGGCGACCCCTTGGCGTTCAAACGGCTCGCGCAGCACTCGATCCCAGGAAGCGATGGTTGGCTTGTCTGGGATGGTGGCGGCGAGGGTGATTTCAGCCATGCCATAAACCGGATCCAGCGCATTGGGCGGCATCTTGTACTCGGCCATGATGCGTTGAAAGCGGCGAACCAAATGCGGGGTCACTTGTTCGGCACCGACCAACCACAGGTTGAAGTGCGAAAAGTCCATCGGCCCTGGCGGACGGCGTTCCAACATCGACAGCGCGCCGGAAAGCGCCGAAGGCGGACCGACGGTACCGGTGCAGCGGAATTCGTCGGCGACGCGAAACCACAACAGGGGCGAGCGTGAAAAAAGCGACGGATCCATCAGCGTCAATTCGCCACCGACGTAAATGCACAACATGAAAGTGCCGAACAAACCCATGTCGTGATAAACCGGTAGCCACGACAGAATTCGATCCGATGGCAGCACCGGAATGCGCCGCGCCATCCGCTCAAGGTTGAAGACGATGCCTTCCATTTCCAGCAGCAGCGCCTTGGGATCGCCGGTGCTCCCCGAACTAAACTGGATGTAAGCCATATCGGCATTGCCGACGCGCTCCCCTGCTCCGTCTGGGTCGCCAGCCAACAGTTGATCCGGGGGGATGTGGATTATCTCCGCAGGATCCGGTAGCTCCAGGCTGACCACCGCCTTTGGCTGCACTTGATCGAGATGGTGCAACCATTCCATACGCGCCGTTTGGGAACTACGCATGTTCGCTGGAGCGATCACCGCTGGCACCACGCCCAGGTAAAACGCGCCCAAAATGGCGGCGGCAAAACCAGGGCTGGTCGGTAGTTCGATCATCACTCGATCCCCTTTTTGCAATCCAGCCTGACGGTAGGCGTCGGCGGCGGCGCGGGCCAGGCCCCACAACTCAGCGAAGGTGAAGCACTCCTGTTCCATCGCCGCGTTGACGACAAAACGCTGGGCCAATTGATCTGGTTTTTCCCGAACCCAACGTTCGAAGCAATCGAAAAAGTCGTATGCCTGAACGCTTGGGTCGGCCACTTGCGAAGCCAAAGGCGTTGGAATCATCATCGCAGCGAACGATGCAACTGCCAGTTATTCGGCGTCTTCTGCGCCGCCGTCATATGGCAAATGGTGCCTTCGATGCGGTAGGTGGCCAGCGCCATCATCAAGTACTTGCGGAAATCAGGGAAGAACTCTGGCTCGAGTGCGCGCAGTTGTTCGCCGTGCTGGTCCATGCTGTCGCACCACTGTTCGAGAGTGCGACGGTAGTGGGCCGAAATGTTCTCGGTATAGCAGGGCAGAAATTCAGCCTCTTCCATCACCTTGATCATCTCGCCAGTCGACACCATGGTGGCGGTGTTGCCGAACACTTCATCAACCAACTGAAAGCCGCGATCGCCGCGGAATTTATCGGTATTCGAATTGCGGTCGTAGTTGCTTTCTTGAACAAACAACATGCCCGACGGCCGCAATGCGCGGCGGCACATTTGAAACAACTCCAGCTTCTCCCACATGTGAATGATGCTTTCAAAGAAAATCACGTGGTCGACGCTTTCGTCTTCAAGCTTGGCATCCAACACACTGCAAACGCGTATGTCGAGGCGGTCGGCGATGCCGCGCTCCTCTGCTTTTTTCAGCGCAAACTCGCGCTGGGATGCCGACAGCGTGTAGCCAATCACGTTCATCTGGTAATGCTCGGCAAAATAGCGAGCCGGCCCCGACCAACCGCAACCCATGTCGAGCAAAGTCTGGCCTGGCTGAAAACCACAAATGTCAGCAACGCGCTTCATCTTTAACAGCTGCGCTTGATCAAGATCCTCGTCGCCGGTCTCGTAAAAGCCCGACGAGTAGTTCATGTTCTTGTCGAGCAACAACTCGAAGAATTCCGGACAGGTGTCGTAATGCACACCGCTATCACCCGTGTCGACTCGGTTTTCAATCGCCATTAGTTCGCGGAGTTTGAAGTTGAGGGGGATTGCTCGCGAGCTTGGGCCTGCAAATCCAGCGTCAGGCGCACCAAGTCGGAACGGGTATTGAGTTCTTTACCAGACAACCGCGACAGCGTTTTCAGCACGCGTTTTTCCAAACTGACTTCGTCGGCTTCCGGCACCAAATCCTGAATGCGATCGCGCAAGGTGTCGTAATTTTCGATGCGATCGGTGACCGCCAATCCATCTTCCGAACCCTCGGCATAGGTGGTTGGGTGTTTGTCGCCATCGGGGTTGAGCAACATCCACTTGGTCGAGTTGGCAAAGGGAAGCAACAACGACGGATCGCGCTCAAGGGCTTGGGTCATGAATTCTTCGTAAGCCTGGGCGTGGCGGAATTCGTCGTCGGCGATCAGTTTGTAGACCTGTTTGAGAACTGGCTCTTCGGCTTCTTTCGACCAGCGCAAATACCAGCGACCTAAACGCAGCTCGCCACACCAATGCATCGCCAAGGTGTTTGGCCATGGAGCTGGTTTGAGATCAGTGTCGTATTCGGCCAAGTTTTCAAAATCGGGCTCTTCGCCGTAAGCCTTGAGGTATTCGCGCAAGATCAAGTAATGGCGCATTTCCTCGAAGTACCAAATGCTCT
This sequence comes from uncultured Planctomycetales bacterium, assembly GCA_964565175.1. GTDB lineage: Bacteria > Planctomycetota > UBA1135 > UBA1135 > UBA1135 > JACNIZ01. Next base: position 312 of record CAZMDZ010000421.1, on the reverse strand, counting down.
GAAACTGGCAGAAGTCTGGGTAGTCTTGGAAATCCCGTAGGAACATGCGCGTGGCATAAAGCGACGACAGCTCCATCAAGCAATTGACCTTGACGTGGCGAATCGTTTCTTCGCTGACCTTGCTGCGATCGATTTGATCAAACGGCACGTCGTACATGTGCCACCGCACCTTCTCGAGGCGATGATACAAGGAGGCGTACAAGGGTTCAGACATCTTTCAACGGTCAGAGGTGGGGGAAGCTCGCGTGAGACCAGAAACCGAGCGGCGCGCTAGGCGGTTGCCGGGTCACTCGCGTAGGTGCGGTACTTGCC
>CAZMDZ010000420.1:0-3137 GCA_964565175.1 uncultured Planctomycetales bacterium | reverse complement strand
TCAAAAGCACCGACCTTGATCTCAACTGGCATGTCCAGGAATGAGGTGTACCAATGGTCCAACGGTGAGTTGGCGATAACCATGGCCAGCGCCGCGGCGATCATCAAGACGATGCCAGCGGCCCCCTCCAGGCGCAGGAATTCTTGCAGTGGACGCCAGACGGAGTCTTTGTTCGATGGATGGTGGTGGGTCATGTTCGGAAGAGTTTCAGCCGCTCGGGCTGGCCAATATTTTGCCAGGGAGTCTGTCGCAATGCCGTCCTAAGAGCTAGAAGTCCCATAAGCCGAATGACCAACGAATTGAACGCCATCGTTACCCACCGGGTGGAAGTTGCCTCCGGATTAATTATCCTGCGCGTCGCCCCCGAAGGCTGGGAATTGCCTGAGTGGACGGCGGGTCAATTTGCAGTGTTAGGGCTGCCGGTGGGCGCACCGCGGGTGGAAATCGCCGACAAGGAGGAATTTGCCCCTAAGCCAGACCGGCTGATCCGCCGGGCCTACAGCATTGCCTCGGGAACTGGGGAAAAGAACTACCTTGAGCTCTACATCACCCTTGTCCATTCCGGCGCGTTGACGCCGAGGCTGTTCGCCTTGCGCCCCGGCGACCCGCTGTTCCTCGGCCAGAAAATCTCGGGCATGTTCACCTTGGACAAGGTACCAGCGGAAAACAACCTGGTATTAGTCGGCACTGGAACTGGTTTGGCGCCCTACATGAGCATGTTGCGCAGCGAATTGGAAATTCGGCCGGACCGTCACATCGCCGTTTTCCAAGGTGCGCGTCATAGTTGGGACTTGGGCTACCGCGGCGAGTTAACCGCCATGCAGCGTATTTCGCCGACCTTCCATTATGTTCCCATTATCAGCCGACCCGAAAAGGAGTTGGTGCCTTGGGGCGGCCAAACCGGTTACGTGCAGCAGCTATTGGAACGCGGACTCTTGAATGAATTCTTCGGTTCTGACCCCACGCCTAAGGACACTCACTTCCTACTCTGCGGCAACCCCGGAATGATTGAATGCATGATCGACCACCTGAAGATCGACGGGTTCAGCGAACACAGTAAAAAGAACCCGGGCCAGATTCACGCCGAGAAATACTGGTAGTTGAGGTGGCCCCGGGTTGCACATCGTCCTCCACCGGCTCTCGGATCAGGACGGCGCGGGCGCAGGTTGGTACTGGAAGACTTCGCCCAAAGGAACTCCGAAGACTGCTGCTATTTTGAAAGCAAGTTCAAGGCTGGGTGAATAGCGCGCCTTTTCAATGGCCACTACGGTTTGACGACTCACGCCGATTTGCTCGGCGAGTTGCTGTTGAGTCATTTCGTCGGCGTGGAAGCGCAACAGCCGAATGCGATTGATGACAGCGGTTTTTGCCATAGCGATTGGTGCTGCCTAGGAGCGCCGGTAGCCGATTGCTTGACTGGCCAGGCGAGTGAACTCGGACAAGAATAAGCTGAAAATCAGCAGATGACCGGTGAACAAGGGGTGCAGCCAAAACCGATCCGATGCTTGCTCACCACCGGCAATCTGTTGAAGCAGCAGCGCGTTGATTGCGGCCACCACGCCAAGGGCTAGCAGGACGTCTGCGTAGCGGGAGGAGCGCAGGCGAATGGCCAGGTCTCGCTCATCGTCTGGCTGCTGCTTCGTCGCGGCAGCGAGCAGGGAGTGGCTGACAATCATTGCCACGACGATGAGTACCAAACCACCGGTGCAGGCTACGGCCAGACGCACGGCGTTCGTTGGTTCTGCAAGACTGATGAACAGCACACCCGCATAAGCCAGGCTGAGAGAGGCTAGCTGGGCCCAAGCACTGAGTTCACGGAATGAGGCACCGGTACCTTCGACGTTCATCCTTGAAGTGTAAAGCAAACCAGCCTTCGCGTAAAGCTTTCTTTACACCGAGTCAACTCAGGCCGACATCAAATCAGTTCGACCAGCCTGTTGCGGGCATCTTTGTCCAAAACTGGGCCTAGACCAGCCGCCATGTTGTCGTCGAGGTGATGGGCTTTACTGGTGGCCGGGATCGGCATCATCACCGCTTGGTGGCCGAGAATGAACTTGAGGAACAGCTGTCCCCAAGAGGCCGCCCCAAATTCCGCCGCCCATTCGGGAATTGGCTGGCCCTTCACCTTGCTGAACAATTTCCCACGTTCGTAGGGACGCATGACGAGAACAGCAACACCGTGATCGATGCAGGCAGGCAGCAAGCGACTTTCCACCCGTCGATCCCCAACCGAATATGGAATTTGAATGAAATCAATTTCCCCACTGGCGACCAGCTTTTCCACCGTTTCGAAATCCTTCATTTCGGTAACGCCGAGGTAGCGCACCTTGCCCTGCTCGCGCCACTCCTTCAAGGTTTGCAGTTGCACCTCCAAGCCCACCAAATTGTGGACTTGCATCAAGTCAAAACGCGGCGTGCCCATCAGCTTTTCGCTGTTGTGCATCTGCTGAATGCCCGCCTCGCGCCCCTTGTCTGTCCAGACCTTAGTCGCGTAAAACAAATCATCGCGCCCCACCGCTTTATTGAGCACGCCGACGACCTCCTCGCTGCGCCGGTACATCGGTGAGGAATCGATCAAACTACCGCCCCAGGCGTAAAAGCGCTGCATGACCTCAATCAATTGCGCGTTTTCCGCTTGGGGATCCGCGTCGAATGTGCGTGAGGTGCCGAGGCCGATTACCGGCAGCAGTTCGCCACTTTTTGGAATGCGCACTCGGCGAATGGCAGTGGGCTGAGCGTCGGCGAAGGACTTCGATCCTGAAAGGCAATGATTCTCAGCTGCCCCGGTCGGTCCGCCAATCGCCAAAGCCCCGGCGGCAGCCAGGAAAGTTCTCCTGTTGGTGTCAAAACTCATCATTTGAGTCTAGCAAAGGGGAATGAGAGCCCCTAAAAGCCAACAGGTCAATGAAATTGGCGACGGTAAAATGGCCTCCCCCCGGATTTCCCCATCAATCAAATGTTCTTCCTACACGCAATTGCCCTACAAGATGGCACTAACCAGGATGCCGTAACAGATCCGGCAACAGGCACCGCTGCCGAAGAAGGCGCGAAGCTTGGCCCGCCCACTAGCGCTGACGAAGCCCTGGAAATGTTGGCCGCCTTCCAGGAATGGGCCATCGCCTTTGCACCTTCCCTAG
>CAZMDZ010000419.1:0-3143 GCA_964565175.1 uncultured Planctomycetales bacterium | reverse complement strand
ATTGCGGCGAGTAAACCAAATGCAGACCTTCGCCATAGGCAGCAAATGGTTTGGGCAGATCGCTATCCGGCTTGGGCAAGTCGCTGTCCGGCTTAGGCCGGTGGCCGTCCGGCTTCGACAACTCCAAAGCCTCGCGGCGAATGGCTGGAATATCTTCCCCGCTCAAACGGTAGGCAAGCAATTGAAAGCGTCCGGCTTCGTCGACGACTTCGAACCCATTTCGCTGGTAAACCCCTGCCCCCGCCATCCACGGCCCATTGCTGACCAGCACCGCCGCGCCATGTAGGTTTTGCCGTTGCGCCTCTTCCACATCAAGCGACTTCCCAATCCGCCAATCTGCTGCCCTGCGCGATAGACCCACAAGCAATGAATGAACAGCCAGCCGCTGGCATCCACCGGGCGCCAGGCAAATTCACCCGGCACGAATTCCAAAAAGGCCAGCGCCTTGCCAGCTTCGTCTCGAAACAAAAAGTAGCGCAGCCCTTCGTCAAAACGCTGCTGCAACCACTCCACTTTCGGCCCATATCCCTCGTGCTTGCGATTGGAAAGGCAGCCGATACCACACTCCTCAAAATTGTCCGGCCCAACGACGACGAGAGTTGCTGCGGTCATAGAAACCCACTCTACTTCCGCTCGCGCCTCAGCGCAGAAGGCTTGGTTGATTGATGGATTTGAGTTTATTAAGATGGAGCTGTCGCAAGGGAGTGAAAATGGCATACCAACACCGACAACGTGGCACCCTGGTCTTGACCACCATGGGAATCGCCGGGGCAATGATCTTGGTTATTTTCGCCGTTGCCAGCGAACTACCTTTTGCCAGCGCGATTGTGCCGATGGCTGTGGTGGCGCTGTTAATGCTCAACTTCGGTTCCCTCACCACCAGGATCGAAGGGTCCGATCTTCACATCGCTTTTGGCATCGGCTGGATTCGTCGCTGCATCCCGCTCAGCAAAGTGGTCGCCGCCGAAATCACCAAAACTCGCTGGTATTACGGCTGGGGTATCCGCCTAACGCCAAAAGGATGGCTGTGGAATACGTCGGGATTTGATGCGGTGATGTTGACTTATGACAACGGGAAACACTTTCTCATCGGCAGCGACGACGCCGACGGATTGGCGGCGGCGATCAACAAGGTCCTTAGCGACTAGGTGGATTCTATTTGTCGACGATTTCAGATCTAAGGTAGATTATTGCAATGGGTTTCCCCCTCCTCCTCCTTTTCCTCTGCGCCCAAGCCACACCCAACGCCGCTGTCGTCGAGCCGACGCCGGAGGTTACCTTTTTGATCGCCTCGGACACCCACTATGGTCAGGATCAATGGGCGAATAATGAGTCGCTGAATAAGCAGTCGATCAACCGCATGAACGGATTGGAAGGGACGTTTTGGCCGAGCGAAGCTGGCGGGGTGGTCGATGAGATTCGCGGCGTCATCGTTCCGGGGGATTTGACCGATTCGGGGACCAACTCAAATTTGTATGGATATTGGTTCTTCGGCCACGTCGACGGTTTTGTTGATGACTACAAAGTGCTGGGAGGCACCGGAAATAATGTGATTCATTATCCGGTTTATGAGGGATATGGAAATCATGATATTCACAACTCGGCGACCGGCGTGGTCAAGTCCGAAATTGCCAGTCGCAATGCGCAGCGGCCAAACTTGGCCAACGTTTCCAGTAATGGATACCACTATTCCTTCAACTGGGAGAATGTGCACTTCCTCAACTTAAACGCTTACCCAGGCGGCGCCGGTGACGCCGAGTTTAGCTTGGACTTTTTGATCCAGGACCTAGCGACAGAGGTTGGAACCAGTGATCGTCCAGTGGTGATTTACCACCACTATGGTTTTGATCCATTCGGCCGCGGCTGGTGGACGGCGGATGAACGGCAGGATTATTTAGATGCGCTGGAAGGCTATAACGTGATCGCGATTTTCAGCGGTCACAATCATGCCGCCACTCGCAGCCAGCGGCGCGACATTCCCTGCTTCACCGCTCCACGGGCGAAAGATCAACGGTTTTTGGCGGTGCGCATTTCTGCTGGCCAGCTAGTCGTCGCCGAACGCAGCAGCGATAGTTGGGGTTCGGTTTGGATTGAACGCTATTAATTAGATGCCTGATCTTGCTCGCGAAAAACGAGAATTGGGTGCGGGAGAATCGTCCCCATTACCACCAAGGAACTTTGATCGCCATTTTCATCGCTGAAGATCGTCAACAGTCGTTGTCCCTGCCAGTCCATCCGAAACGCAAGCTGCAAGGTGATCGACTCTCCGGGCGGCAGAGTGTAGGTCTCCAGCCCAGTTCCGCACCAATCCCAGGATTCATCTTTCCACTCGCCATCTTCGAAAGACTCGATGAACATCTGCGGCGCTTGGGGACCATAGCCGGAATAATGTAGGGCGGAGCTGCCGACGTTCATCAGGCAAACTTCGATTTGATAACCTTCCAATTTTTTGAGAGATGCGATGACCGGTAAATTCTCCAATGGTTCGCAGTCGCCAAAAAACTTTTGATCCCAAAGATTGGATGTCTCGCAAACTGGAAAAGAATTTTCACCCGGGCCAGGGCCAGTTGGATGTGGGTGAATGCATGCCCAACTCGTGCAAGCCAGGAGGAGAATGACAAAATGGTGAAACTTATTCATGATCTTGCCCCAATCAGGGCGATTACCAACCATTCACCCGAATCCAGCTCATTGATTGCTCTGAATCTGACTCAGGCAGCACCGTGTAGTGGTCAAACATCGCCGAAGTCGCACAAGCGTGATTCGGCAAAATGCGCAATTGCGTTCCAACGGGGAACTGATCAAGAACGACAGTGCCGCCATCTCTTTGGCGAATGATTCCATGCTCTTGATTGGTGCCGCCGACAATCAAATCTGGATAGAGAGTGCCGTCGGCGGCGCAGACTAGGCCGTAACCTTGGTCCACTTCTTGCGCGGCGGTGCCGCGGTCACGAGAAAGTGCCATCCAACCCGCGTCGATCAAGATCCAATTTTTCTGTGGCTGATGGCCGATCACCGAAGTCAGCACGGACACAGCGATGTCGTCGGCTTGGCAAACTCCAAGGCCAGCCATCACCAAGTCTTGGAAAAGAAATACACCGGCGCGCACTTCGGTGATGCCGCTGAGGTCGGTGGCGAAAGTT
>CAZMDZ010000418.1:0-3156 GCA_964565175.1 uncultured Planctomycetales bacterium | reverse complement strand
GAAGGCAAGGTCGCGGTGAAGCAGGCAGAGCGGCTGCGCCGCGACCGCGACCACATCACGATCTGGGCGATGAACGACGCCGGGCTGCTGAACCTCTACAAACTCAATGCCTACGCCTGGACGCGGGGCTTCTATCGCAAGCCCCGCCTCGACTTGGACGTACTCGCGGAGCACTCTGAGGGCATCGCAGTCTCGACGGGCTGTCCAGGCGGGGTAGTCGCGGCTCCCGTGCGGGCGGGCGACGTCTCGACGGCTCTGTCCCGGGCGACCCGTCTCGCGGAGGTGTACGGCGACCGTTTCCTCGTCGAGATCATGCCCCACGTCCCCGACCCGGATTGCATCAGGCTCGCCGAGAAGCTGGTCCGCATCGCCGACCACTTCGGGGCGACGGTCATTGCGACGCAGGACGCGCATTACCCGGGCGCGTCGGACGCTGATTGCCAGGATGCCCTCCTCTGCATCCAGACCAGGTCGAAGATCAGCGACCCTGGTCGTTTCGCCTTCGATTGCCGCGACTACTGGCTGAAGTCCCGTAGAGAGATGCTGGAGGCGTTCCAGGCCAAGACCCCGGGCCTCGACCTCCGCACCGTCAATCAGGCCTTGGACGCGACCGTAGCGTTCGCGGAGCGGTGCTCAGCGAAGGTCCAGCGGGCGAAGCCCGGCGCGCACCTCGCGGCGCCTGCGATCCCCGACGAGTTCCGCGGGAGTTACGATGCCTACCTGATGCGGCTTGCCTTCGACGGCGCGAAGGAGCGCCGCATCCACCTCCGCACCGCGGAGGTGTACCGCGCACGGCTCGCGCACGAATTGAAGGTCGTGCGCGATCTCGGCTTCGCGGCCTATTTCGTGATGGTCTGGGAGGTTCAGCGGTGGTCTCGCGAACAAGGGATCCTCTGCGGGCCGGGCAGAGGCTCGGACGCAGGATCGTTGGTCGCGTACCTGCTCCGCATCACGGAGGTCGATCCGATTGAGCACGGGCTGATGTTCGAGCGTTTTCTCGCGCCCGGCAGGGTCGGGTTGCCGGATTGCGATCTGGACTACGAGCACCGCCGCCGAGACGAAGTCGTGCAACACCTCCGCGAGTTGTACGGGGACGAGCACGTCGCCCAGATCAGCACCTCGGTTCGGCTCGGCGGGCGCGGGACGCTGCGCGATCTGGGGCGCATCTTCGAGGTCCCGACGATGGACATCGAGCAGGTCGCGGCGCTCATCCATTCGGCGGGCCCCGAGGACGAGAAGGTCGAAGACCAGCTCGCCCGCATTCTGTCGACCACGAAGACGGGGAGGGCGTTCGCCGCCAAGTACCCGGACGTCGCTGCGGTCGCCGGGAGGCTGGAGGGCAACCTGCGGACGGTGGGCCTCCACCCGGCGGGCGTCGTCGTCTCGACCCTGCCCGTCGCCGAGATCGTCCCCATCGAGTCGCGGTCCCGCCCCGGCGGTGAGCGAGTCGTGGTCACCGCTTACGACATGGACGGGGCGGAGGGGTCGGGGCTGGTGAAGCTGGATCTGCTCGGACTCAAGGCGCTGTCGATGCTCTCCGAGGCGTTCGAGGCGTCGGGGACCTCGTCGGAGGAGATCGACCTCGCCGACGTCGAGACGATGCAGGCGTTCACCGATGGCAGCTTCGCTGGCATCTTCCAGTTCGACTCGCCCGCGGCGCGGCGGGTCTGCGCCGGCTTCAAGTTCTCGGCGCTGGCGGATGTCGCGGTCATCACCGCGATCAACCGCCCCGGTCCGCTCAAGTCGGGGCTGGTCGAGAGATTCCTGGACCGCGCGGCGGGGCGCGACTCGAAGCGCGACGGCTACGAGACCAACCCGATCTATGCGGCGACCTTCGCTGACACCCACGGCGTGCCGGTCTACCAGGAGCAGATCATCACGCTGGTGCGGGACCTCTGCGGCTACTCCCCGGAGGGGGCCGACAAGTTCCGCAAGAAGGTCAGCAAGAAGCTCGGCCTCGCCGACGAGCAGGAGAGGTTCATCGCGGGAGCCTTCGCTTCTGGGATGCCGGTCGAGCAGGCGGAGCGGCTCTTCGAGGCGATCGAGGGATTCGCGTCATATTGCTTCAACAAATCTCATAGCTATAGCTACGCGATGCTCGCGGTCTGGAGCATGTGGCTGAAGGTCCACCACCCCGCGCAGTTCTACGCGGCGGCGCTCCAGATCCGCGATGATACGGCGGTCCAGTTGCGCCTCGCGGCGGAGGCGCGGTCTCGAGGGATCCCCGTGGTGCCCCCGAGCGTGAACGCCCCTCACGAGGGGTTCAGGGCGCGCATGCGGGACGGCTCTCCCGAGATCGTCGGAGGGCTCTCCGACTTGAAGGGCATCGGCGCGAAGACGGCGAAGCTGATCGCGGACGCTGCTCCCTTCGAGTCCCTGGAGGACTTCTTCGCCCGCGCCAACGGTCGGGGACTCGCGGCGCTGGCGAAGGCGTCGGCGTTCCGTGACATCTTCCCGCATTCGCGCTTCCTCGCGAGCAACGCGGCGGAGGTGGCGAAGCAGATCAGGAAGGGCCGCTCCCTAGTCATCGACTCACCTCCGCCCGACTACGAGGGCGACGAGGAGGCAGTCGCGGTCGCGCAGGTCTGGCCCCTCTACCGCGGGGTAACCGGCCGGAGCGCCTTCGACGCGCAACTCGACCGCGTCCGCGCGGCGCTGCCCAACTACGAGATCCTGATCCCGGGCGACGAAGGGCTCCGCACTCCCGGTGGGCACCTCGTCTTCGCGAGGGCGGGCGATTTGAAGCTCTACGACGAGGGCGACGGCTCGAAGGCCGGGCGAGGGATTCTGGTCTCGGCGGACGGCGATGAATTGCCCGTTCGGATCGTGGCCGACGTCGCCGATTCGTGCGCGGTCCGCTTCTCCGGCGATTGGCCGGCGATCCTCGCGTTGGTCTGGACGAATTCGCGCAGCCTGCGCTCGTCGCTGGAAGCTGGGTGGTCGGGGGGCCCGAAGGGCGAGCTGGACGGGTCAGTCCGGCTCCTCGGTTGGATGATGAACGAGACGGGCGGGGTGTCGCCCCGCGCCCCAGGGGCGGCCATCGCGAGGCGCGGCGACGGGGGCTCGCTCACTGTTTCAGGCGCGCTGGTGAGGGTGCGAGAGCACCGAGACAAGAACGGCGGGAGGATGCAGACGTGGGGGGTGATGGGGCCGCGC
>CAZMDZ010000417.1:2789-3159 GCA_964565175.1 uncultured Planctomycetales bacterium | reverse complement strand
ACCATTAATCAAAAAGTTTGTGCCGGTATTGCCACTGCAAGGATCTGTGTTTTGCCAGCACTTGTACGTAAAGTGTACAGGCAGGCGTGCCAAACTATTGTCGTATACTGTGCATTAATTTTAATGCTTACTGGGTTTGGCGTAGCGATGGCTGGTCAACATTATGTTGAATCGCCTGAACTGCCAACAAAAGCCGCAGCAGACGCGTTGGCGTTATCAGTCAAAGCTGCTGATCAGCAGCTGGTGCCTCTTGTTACCCGTCGATACGTTAGGGGCGTCGGCTGGCGCTATATTGTACGTTTGGATGGGTTAGATTCGTTGGGGACGGCCAAGGAACATGGGGCTGCATTGTGTTTTGGTGGCCGGCCTG
>CAZMDZ010000417.1:0-2779 GCA_964565175.1 uncultured Planctomycetales bacterium | reverse complement strand
GTGTTTGAAATGGACGGCGACCGAGGCGTTGTTGTCGACACTATCAAGGCCATCTCCAAAACCAGTGCTCTGGGGAGCGATTCGGAAGCGCCCACAGCCACAAGTGTGCCACACAATACCCCCACAGCTACCTCTACCGCTGGAGGTGTGGTTGATGTGCCGAACGTTGTCGGCGCCAGCATAGATTCGGATGCAGAACATAAAAAAATAGGGTTACCGGGCGCTGACTCCGTGCTTAGGGCTGCGGCAAAAGCACATGGAGGTAAACATGGTGCTTCTGATATGTTTCAACCAGATACCTCCTTGTTTTTTGCATTTATCCGCAAGGTACCAGATGGAGATTCCTCTTTGGTAGTTGAAAACCGATATACCCGCAAAGACAAATCTCGTCGCTTAGAGATTAGCGTAATTAGTGGTCACGCCAAAGGTAGTGTGACGGTGATCACACCTGACCAAACCAGTTGGGTAACTGTGGAGGGCGAGAGTCTAAAGCGAGATTTAGCCCGTACTAAAGATGTGGTTGAACGCTTTTCCCCGGAACAAGTACTCTCAATCCCATTTAGGTTTAGTTCAGATGTGTATATGGCAAATGAATGGGTTCAATTTAGAAACACGGCTAAAGTGTCGAATAATTCGACTTTAGGAGTTGTGCTGAAGTCCAAAGAGAGTACCGAAGATGGCCTCTCCTTGGCTGCATTTGATACAGCCACTGGTCTACTTTCGAAAATCGTTTGGAAAAACCAAATTGGTTCAGTCAGCTGGACGTTTGAAGATTATCGGCTGGTCGCTTCTGGAGTCTATATGCCTTTTCATAGTACCATTCAGCGAGACGGCGTCACCGTCGAAGAAGTAGAACTACTAGATTTACAAATCCTTACCGAAGACGATAGCACATCATTTTTGCCTCCAGAAGCAAACTAATTTTCGGCTAAAAAGGTGTATTGATACGGTACAATTTGATGTTGTTGACTGCTCGTCACAAAAAGCGAGGTAAAGACGGGTTGACACTTTGCCAACTCACTTATATATACGGCTCCGCTTGGTATGCTTTTGTCTATCAAGTGGCGCCCTCTAAAGGCGCTACGCTGGTGTAGCTCAATTGGTAGAGCAGCTGATTTGTAATCAGCAGGTTGCGGGTTCAAGTCCCATCACCAGCTCCAGATCTTTTACATGGATACTTAAAGCGCAATGAAATGCATTAAATTGCAAAGTCAGTGCGGATTAAGTGGAATTTTATTGGGGGGGGTTGCCCGAGTGGTCAAAGGGAGCGGGTTGTAAACCCGCCGGCATAGCCTACAGTGGTTCAAGTCCACTACCCCCCACCATTTATGCGGGAATAGCTCAGTTGGTAGAGCATCAGCCTTCCAAGCTGAGGGTCGCGGGTTCGAACCCCGTTTCCCGCTCCACTTTGCCCATGTAGCTCAGTAGGTAGAGCACCTCCTTGGTAAGGAGGAGGTCACCGGTTCAAGTCCGGTCATGGGCTCCATGTAGCTGACTTCATGTGACAAGTTCCATGTAACATTTTCAAACAACAACAATCACAACACATCCGTCTTTGACGGGGCAAAACCACTAAGAGCTAAACAGCTCGAAGGCAGGCACCATGGCGAAAGAAAAATTTGACCGCAGCAAGCCGCATGTAAACATCGGCACAATTGGACATGTAGATCACGGTAAGACAACACTTACTGCTGCAATCACGATGACATTAGCAGACGGTGGTACAGCTGAAGCGATGAACTACGCTGATATCGACAAGGCTCCAGAAGAGAAAGCTCGTGGGATCACGATCAATACAGCACACGTAGAGTACCAGACGGACGCGCGTCACTACGCTCACGTGGACTGCCCGGGTCACGCTGATTACATCAAGAACATGATTACTGGTGCAGCCCAGATGGACGGCGCGATCCTTGTTGTTTCTGCCGCTGATGGTCCGATGCCACAAACTCGTGAGCACGTACTTCTTGCTCGTCAGGTAAACGTACCTAGTTTGGTTGTTTTCTTGAACAAGGTCGACCAGCTGGACGACGAAGAGCTGCTTGAGCTTGTAGAGATGGAGGTTCGTGAACTTCTTAATGAATATGAGTTCCCAGGTGACGATATTCCAATTATCCGTGGTTCAGCCCTTAAGGCGACAGAAGGCGACGATAGTGCAATCGGTCGTGGCGCAGTTCGTGAGTTGATGGCTGCTGTAGATAGCTTCATCCCAACTCCAGAGCGCGATGTAGACAAGCCATTCTTGATGCCAGTAGAGGACGTGTTCTCTATCACTGGTCGCGGAACAGTGGCTACTGGTCGTATCGAGCGTGGAATCGTTAACGTGTCTGAAGAGATTGAGATCGTGGGAATCAAGGAGACAGGTAAGTCAGTAGTGACTGGTGTTGAAATGTTCCGTAAGATTCTTGACCGTGGAGAGGCTGGTGACAACGCTGGTATTCTTCTTCGCGGAGTTAAGCGCGAAGATATCATTCGTGGTCAGGTTCTCGCTAAGCCAGGAAGCATCACTCCACACACGCGTTTCAAGTGCGAAGCTTACATCCTTAAGAAAGATGAGGGTGGTCGTCACAAGCCGTTCTTCAACGGTTATCGCCCACAGTTCTACTTCCGTACAACAGACGTGACTGGCACAGTCAAGCTTGCAGACGGCGTGGAGATGGTAATGCCTGGAGACCGTGTAGAGATGGAGATCGAGCTTATAACGCCGATCGCTATCGAGAAGCAGCTTCGCTTTGCTATCCGTGAAGGCGGTCGCACAGTCGGCGCCGGTGTAGTTTCT
>CAZMDZ010000416.1:0-3163 GCA_964565175.1 uncultured Planctomycetales bacterium | reverse complement strand
ACCTTGAGCGCGATAAACGCCTTGGATCTCTTCGGTCAGGTAACGCTGCACATCTTCTTCACCGAGCACCGACAGAATTTCGTGTGGTGGCTTGGCGCCGTCTACCAGCGCATCGCCAGCACGAACGCGGTCACCCGTGTGCACCCGCAAGTGCTTGGTCAACGGGACCAAGTGCTCGCGCTCTTCTTCGGTTTCACCGTTGCGAACAACAATGATTCGCTTACCACGGCGCTTGTCTCCAAGCTCGACGATGCCTTCGATCTCCGCCATGATGGCAGGGTCTTTCGGCGTCCGTGCTTCAAACAGCTCCGTGACTCGAGGCAGACCACCCGTAATGTCAGCAGTTCCGGCAGCCGTACGCGGTGACTTCGCCAACAACGTACCAGCAACGACTTCCTGACCGATGGTCACATCGACGTAGGCGTTATCAGGCAGAGTCGAATAGTGAAGCACCTCTCCCTCGGGTCCGAGGATGTGTACTTGCGGGTGGAAGTCGCCACGGGAAGTCACGATCTTGACGCGTTTCACGCCAGTAATCGGATCTTCCTCAATCTTCATCGTCTTGCCTTCGACGACATCCTCAAAGTGGATAACCCCGTCGTGCTCGGCCAGGATCGGCATGAAGTGAGGGTCCCAGTCAATCAGCTTGCCGCCCTTTTTGACCTTGCCGCCATCTTGAACGGAAATACGCGCACCCAACGGCACATCGTAGCGATCCAACTCACGACCTTTCGCGTCACGAACGATGATGGCGCCGGTGCGAGACAACGCAACCAGATCGCCTTCTGGGTCATTCACCGACCGCAGTTCAAAGAATTCGACGGTGCCGCCACGGCGAGCGCGCGTCGAAGAGACCTCAACCGCGCGACTTGCAGTACCACCAATGTGGAAGGTACGCATGGTCAGCTGGGTACCCGGCTCACCAATCGATTGGGCGGCAATGATGCCGACGGCCAGGCCTTGCTCGACCAATTGACCACGTGACAAGTCTTCGCCGTAGCAGAGCGCACAAACGCCTTGCGGGGCCTCGCAGGTCAACGGACTACGCACTCGGATCTTGGTGTAACCCAGCCCTTCAATGCGATCAGCAACACCAGGCGTAATGACCTGGTTTTCTTCCACCACGAGCTCATCCGTGACCCGGTCGCGAATGGTGTCTCGAGCGATGCGGCCTCGGACGGCGCGAGCCAATTCCAGGACCAATTTTTCACCGCGATAAACCGCTTCCTTGGTCACTGCTCCCAGAGTGCCGCAGTCGTGGGTATTGATCACCACGTTTTGAGCAACGTCCGCAAGCTTACGAGTCAGGTAGCCCGAGTCAGCGGTCTTCAGCGCAGTATCCGCCAAACCTTTACGAGCACCGTGAGTCGAGGAGAAGTACTCCAGCACACGCAGGCCCTCGCGGAAGTTCGCGCGAATTGGCGTCTCAATGATCTCGCCACTCGGCTTGGCCATCAGACCACGCATACCGGACAGCTGGCGAATCTGGTCCACACCACCACGAGCACCAGAGTGCGCCATGACGAACACAGGGTTCAAGTGTGGTTTACCGTTGCGACGTTCGGCCTCAAGGTTCTTCAGCAGTTCACTGGAGATTTCATCTCTTGCCGAGGTCCAAAGGTCGAGTACGTGAGCGTAACGCTCGGTGTCGGTGATTCGCCCCTTCTCAAAGTCGGCCTGAGCCTTATCGACGCGTTCCTGGGTGGCACTGATGATGTCCCACTTATTGCCAGGAATCAGCATGTCGCCCTTGGCAAAGGAAAGGCCTGAGCGAGTTGCACTCTTGAAGCCCATCGCCTTGAGGTCATCCAAGAAGTCCAGGGTGCTGCCGCGGCCACAGAGGCTGTAGCAGTCGTGGATCAATGCATGGATCGCCCGCTTGTCTAGCGGGTAGTTGTAGTAAGGCATGCCTTCCGGGAAGACATCATTGACGATGGCACGACCCGGGGTAGTCGACAGCAGTTCATCCTTCAACAACTTGCGCATGGTTGCGCCGTGGCGCTCCATCAAGGTGCTGCCAGCGGTAAACCGAACGTTGACCGCCGAGTGCGTCTCCAGGTGGCCATGGGCGTAAGCCAACAACACTTCATCCAGGGAGGAAAACACACCGTCCATGGTGTTGTCATCCCTCCACTCGTTCAGAGCCTCGCCGCGATTTGCGGTCATGTAGTAAAGGCCCAGAATGATGTCCTGGTGAGGCGAGGCAATCGGGTTGCCACTCTGCGGGCTGAAGATGTTGTTCGTCGCCAACATCAAGGTCGAAGCCTCGATCTGCGCTTCGAACGACAACGGCAGGTGGACCGCCATTTGGTCACCATCGAAGTCTGCGTTGTAACCTTGGCAAACCAGCGGGTGGATTTGAATGGCGTTGCCTTCAACCAACACCGGCTCGAAAGCCTGAATACCCATGCGGTGCAGGGTAGGCGCACGGTTGAGCAGGACGGGGTGGCCTTGGCTGACCTCTTCGAGGATGTCCCACACCGCTTCTTCGCGGCGCTCGAGCATCTTCTTGGCGGCTTTGATCGTTTCCGCCAAACGCAATTCTTTCAGGCGGCGAATGATGAACGGCTGGAACAGTTCCAGCGCGATGACCTTTGGCAGACCGCACTGGTGCAAACGCAGCTCAGGTCCAACCACAATCACCGAACGTGCCGAATAATCCACACGCTTACCAAGCAGGTTCAAGCGGAAGCGACCCTGCTTACCCTTGATCATGTCGGTCAGCGACTTCAACGGCTGATTCGACGTACTCATCACCTGACGCTTGCAACGACCGTTGTCGAACAACGCGTCAACGGATTGCTGCAACATCCGCTTCTCGTTGCGAATGATGACCTCCGGGGCGTTCAACTCGATCAAACGCTTCAAGCGGTTGTTTCGGTTGATTAAACGACGGTAAAGGTCATTGAGGTCAGAACTGGCAAAGTTACCCGAATCCAGGCGAACCAAAGGACGCAATTCCGGCGGAATCACCGGCACTACATCAAGAATCATCCACGACGGATCGTTGGGTGAATCCCGCAACATCTCGACGGTGCGCAACCGCTTGATGATGTCGGTCATGCGCTGCTTCGAGTTGCAGTTCTTCAGGTTCTCGCGCAGCTCGGCCGCCAGGCTCTCAAGGTTGAGACTTGCCAATAGGTCGGAAATTGCTTCCGCCCCC
>CAZMDZ010000415.1:0-3190 GCA_964565175.1 uncultured Planctomycetales bacterium | reverse complement strand
GCTTATTTAGTCAATAATTACACTCGTTTTTGGGGTTTTGCAAAAGGCTCTATAAAAACACAAATAAAATTTCGTATTATAAATTTTATTTTCAGTGGTTGCTAAATTCAGGATATTGAAATGACTAATAATAAAAGAACTCTAATAACAACTGCCAATATTGAGAAAAAGTTACTAAAAAATAAAATATTATTTTTAGGCCAATGGTGTATTACAGATAAAAATAAAAAATTATTTAGTAATCTAGATTATCAAATTGCATCGTATCATTGGGATGATATGAAAAATATGGAAAGAGATTCATTTTATATATATGATGCTTTTAAATCATTATTAAATGATATTGCTCCAATTTTAAATAGACATCATAAAGTTAATTTAAGTAACAGATCATGGAGCATTTTTATTGGACCGTGGCTTATCAGATATCTAAGTGTTTTATTTGATAGGTGGCGTAGCATTGAAAATATTTATAATAAATATAATGTCAATATAAATAGAACTAATTTTGACTACAGTCAGCTAGTATCAAAAGATATGAGCGATTTTAGTGATAATTCTAAAAGTGATAGTTGGAATGAGATGGTGTATATGCTTGTAATTAGTGAGTTATATGGTATTAAAACTGATACTAATTCAATACAAGAAACTTCTAAAACAGATTTGGTCAGTTATAAAACGTCAAAAGTTGGATTTATCAGGAATTATTTAAGAAGTTTTATTAAAAATATATACATTAAAAAAATTCTATTATTTTTTTCAAGAAATGATAGTGTATTTATATATGGTACTTATATAAAGAACTATATTAGTTTAATTAAACTGCAATTTTTTTTAAAAAACTTACCAACAATAAACCTATCGAGTGAATATAAAATTATTAATAAGCATGATGAGAATATTAGATTAAAGTTATTTGGCCAATTGGATTTTCAGTCAGAAAGTGCTTATATTAGTTTTGCTAGAAAAAATATCTCTAAATTCTTCCCCGTGGCGTATTTAGAAGAATTTCAATTAATAAATAAACAAGTAAGTCTTGCAGGCTTTCCAAGAAATCCTAAAGTAATATATACATCTATTGCTCTATCAAAAGATGAAGTATTTAAGTTATGGTGTGCGCAAAGAATACAAAAAGGAACTAAATTAATAGTAAGTCAGCATGGTGGAGAATACGATACACCTTTATGTGGTATTGAAGTAGATCTTGAGATATCAAATTCTGATAAGTTTTTAACATGGGGATGGACAAGACACAGTAAAACAGCTCTTGGAATCTGTCCTCTGGCATTCGGTTCAATTAAGAGTGATAACAATGGACAGGTGCTAGTTGTTTGTAGGAATATCCGAAGATATGCAACATTTATGCAAACAGATAGTTTGTATGGATCGAGATATATTAACTATGTCTCCAATATAATGAATTTCCTTGATAAAGCTATTAATGCTAATAAAAATATTAAAGTGAGGGTCGCTCCGGGTGATGAGAATCAAGATATTTCAGTAAAAAGATCTCTATTAAAATCAAAACATGTTGTTACTTTTTCAGACGATCGTAATACTATTTATAAAGAATTGTCTGCATCGAGATTAGGTATATATACTTATAATGGTACTTCATTTTTGGAGGGTATCGGTTTTAACATACCCTCAATATTGTTAATTGATACAGAGCTTTATCCATTATCAAAAAGAGCAGAAAAGTATTATGATAAGCTTCAAAGTGTAGGAATTATGCATACAAATATCAGTTCATTGTCTAACTTTTTAGATGGCATTTATAGTGATGTAGATAAATGGTGGAATCAAGATGAGGTTCAGGCAGCAAGAAATTATTTTTGCAAAAAGTATGCAAATTTCTCCATGAGTGATGAAAAAAAATTGAGTCAATTATTATTAAGTATTGCCTAATAATGAAAAAAATTAAGATTCCATATAAAGATTTAAGGGTTGATTTTTATGATTACATTTATTCAAGTTTAGATAGTAGTTATACTGGATGGAATATAAAAAATTTATATAAAAAATTGAAGTCTATCTATTATGTTGAAGTCGGATTAGTGCTTCTATATTTCATAGTAAGAACAAAAATACACCCTAATTCAATAACTCTTTTGTATGCTTTAATTGGAATCTTAGGGTTGCTTTTATTCATCAATGATTCTGTTGTTGCAAATTATATTGCATTGTTTTTATTCTTTTCGAAGTCAATTCCTGATTGGATTGATGGTTATCTTGCAAAGATAAAAGGTTGCTTGTCCGAAATAGGTGCTTTGCTAGACACATGGGGGGCTAGAGTCAATAGTATTGCATTCCAACTTGGGATTTCTGTATATGCATCCTATTCACTTAATAACCAAATATTCACGATTCTTGGTTGTGCGATTGTTTTTTTAAAGTCAATAGACTTCTATGATTACTATAGTGCATTTTCTAGTGATAAAAGAAGTAGTAAATATAATTTAATCAATATCCAAAGACAAAAGTATGGGTATAAAAAATATTTGTCAAAGTTTAAACGTACTGTCCTTATGTTTATATATACGGGAAGAAGTATGTATACAGATATGGTGATATTCCTAGTATTGATAGATATGAATTACAATATATCTTTGGTAAAATATTTTGTAATTTTATGGTTCTTTTTGGCATATATGGAATTTATGTATTTGTTGTATTTCACTATAAAAGTAAAAAAATGAATTTAAAAAGGTACAAATCTAATTCTAAGATGAAAAACTTGATGGATTTAGACAAACTGCTCAAAGATAACAATATTCAATACACTATCTTTGGCAGAACTATGTTGTACGCAGTAAGAGCTGGCATGCTACCTCCAGAAGATATTGATCATATAGTTATATTTCAAAAAGGTCTTAATAATAGTTCTGTTGTTGATCTATTAAAAAAAAGCGGATTTCATTTTTTGATTTCAAATAGACAATTAATTCTTTTGTCTAGAAATGGTAAGTTTATTAGAATAGGTTTTTTATTCAAATTTAATAAATATTGTCTTATAGATAATCTTATATTTAAGTATAAAGATATTTCAAAGAAATCAGTAATAAAAATTAACAACAAGCCTTTTCCCGTTCTGCAAAATTCTGATGATGTTATTGAGAATTATTTTTGTCCAAATTTATATCGTTTGTTGTATGGCTCTTTAATATTTATTTTATCCTTAAAATTTTTT
>CAZMDZ010000414.1:0-3195 GCA_964565175.1 uncultured Planctomycetales bacterium | reverse complement strand
TCCAGGCTGACCTGGCTGGACCTCTGCGAATTTCTCGGCTGGATACCGGGTAAGAAAATGAGCAATAAATTCCTACTCGCCCGCAAGAAGGGCATGACCCAGATTTTCCACGAGGATGGCCACGTTGTGCCCGTCACCGTATTGGAGGTGGGGCCGTGCACCGTTACGGGCATTCGTGACAAGAAGCGTGACGGTTACCGTGCCGTTCAGCTGGGTTTTATCCCGGGCCGCGCCAAGCATGTCAACAAGCCACAACTTGTTGCCGCCGAGAAGGCTGGCGTCAAGCCTTTCCGCGTGTTGCGTGAGTTCCGGGTTGAAGCTACCGATAGCTACGAGATCGGGCAGGAGATTACCGCCGAGACCTTTGAGGTCGGCGACGTGATCGACGTAATGGGCAAGTCGAAAGGTCGCGGCTTCGCGGGCACGATTAAAGCCCACGGTTTTGCTCGGGGCAACGAGACTCACGGCTCGCACAGCGTGCGTCAGCCTGGGTCGATTGGCCAATGCGCCTCGCCGAGTCGGGTGTTTAAGGGGCAGCGGATGCCGAAACATTACGGCAACGCTCGTTGTACTGTGAAAAACCTAACCGTGGAAGGCGTCGATGCCGACCGCGGTTTGTTGTTGGTGCGCGGTGGCGTTCCTGGCGCGCCTAACAGCCTGGTCCAGATTCAAACTGCTAAGACCGGAGGCAAGAAGTAATGACTACCATCGCAACATACGATGTGGCCAAAGGGGCTTCTGGTGAGCGCGAATTCTCGGCTGACCTCGGCGAAAAGGTGCTCTTTCGCACCATGAAAGAGGCGATCGTCCAATTTCAGGCCAACAAGCGCCAAGGCGATGCTCACACCAAGGTCCGGTCCGAACTGGCCGGTCACAAGAAGAAGCCTTGGAAGCAGAAGAAGACTGGTCGTGCCCGTGCGGGTGACCGTCGTAGCCCGTTGTGGGTGGGTGGTGCCACGGTCTTCGGTCCGAGGAATACCCGTCGCTGGAGCTACCACCTTCCGCGCAAGCAGCGCTTGGTTGCATTGCGCAGCGCTCTTGCAGGCAAGTTGCAGGATAGTGAAGTCAAGGAGTTGCAGGGTTTCAGCATTGATGCCCCAAGCTCGAAGGCGATTCGCAAAGTCATTGCAGATTGTGCCCCACAAGGGACGGTGCTGTTTTTGACCGCTGGCCACAGCGATGCCGTCTACAAGTCGGCTCGAAACTTTCCACAGGCAAGTGTGTGTGCCGCAGCCGATGCGAACGCTTACGACCTGCTGGCTCACAAGTGGATCCTCGCGGAAGCTGGCGCTTTAGAAGCACTGGCCGAGCGTTGTGCCTCTTCGGCAACTACCAAAAAGGAGGGCTAAGCGATGAGCCAGATCAACGATCACTACCAAGTGCTGATCAAGCCGGTTTTGACTGAAAAGTCCACCGACGAGACCGAGCGGCTGAACCTTTACCGGTTCGAGGTTGCTGGTGGAGCAAACAAGATCGAGATCAAGCGGGCGATTGAGTCTGTCTTTGAGGTCAAGGTCACCCGAGTGAACACCATGGTGCGGCCAGGCAAGCTTCGCCGTCGTGGTGCGAGCTACTACCGAACGTCCAGCCGCAAAATTGCGCTGGTGCAACTCCAGGACGGAGACAAGATCGATCTTCTCTAGATCCGGAGACCAATACTATGGGCATTAAGTACTACAAGCCGACATCACCAGGCCGCCGCGGCGGATCGGTGTTGGATCGTGCTGAGTTGACGCGTCAGACCCCCGAGAAGAGTCTGCTTGCGCCGCTGAAGAAAACCGGCGGTCGCAATAACCACGGCAGTGTCACCGCACGTCACCGTGGGGGTGGAGCCAAGCGTCGTTACCGCATCATTGACTTCAAGCGCAACAAGGACGGGGTTCCGGCGAAGGTCGCTCACATCGAGTACGACCCAAACCGCACCGCCTACATCGCGCTGTTGCATTACGTGGACGGCGAGAAGCGCTACATCATCTGGCCGAAGGGTTTGAAGCAGGGTGCGACAGTCATGTCGGGTCCTGACGCAGAGCCAAAGACTGGTTGCGCCATGAAGCTGTCTGATATGCCCCTGGGCCTGTCGGTTCACAATGTTGAACTACGGCCTGGTCAAGGTGGCAAGATGGCTCGCTCGGCTGGTGCTTCTGCACGCCTGGCGGCGCGCGAAGGGGATTACGCCTTGCTGGCCCTACCCAGCGGTGAACTCCGTCGTGTCCACGTTAGCTGCACGGCAACCATTGGTGAGGTCGGGAATTCCGACCACCAAAACGTCTGCCTAGGTAAGGCCGGCCGAAACCGCCATAAGGGCAAGCGTCCGCACGTTCGCGGTGTTGCGATGTACCCGGCGGCTCACCCGCATGGTGGTGGTGAAGGCCGCACCATGGGTAAGCACCCAGTCTCGCCTTGGGGCAAGCCTGCTAAAGGCCAGAAGACGCGGAACCGCCGCAAGCCAACCAACAAATTCATTGTTCGTCGCCGCAAGGGGGGCCGGTAGTCGGTTCGCTGCATAAGCTGAACTGATTGAGAATTAATCATGGGACGTAGCCTCAAAAAAGGACCCTGGATCGAACACCGTCTTCACCGCAAGGTCACTAAGGCCATTGCTGAAGGCGATCGCAAGCCCATCAGAACTTGGGCGCGCGCTAGCACCATCACGCCGGATTACGTTGGCATGACCTTTATGGTCCACAACGGCCGGCAGTTCCTCAAAGTGTTTGTCACTGAGGACATGGTCGGACACCGTCTTGGCGAATTCTCGCCGACGCGGACCTTCCGTGGCCACGACAAGAAATAAGTGAGGAAGGCATAGGAGACTAAGAATGGAGTTTCGCGCATCACACCGATACGCCCACATTTCGGCCAAGAAGGCTCGCCTCGCTGCGAACCTGATCCGAGGTCTAGATGTGAACCGTGCCATGGAAGTGCTGCGGGTCAACCAGACCCGTGGGGCCTTCTTCTTTAACAAGGTATTGGCTTCGGCCATTGCCAACGCCGCTCAGAACGAGGCGGTGGACGTCAACAACTTGGTCATTTGCGAAGCTCGCGTTGACGAAGGTCCGTTGGTCCACGGTCGGGCGCGTTTCCGCCCGGGTGCAATGGGTCGCGCAATGCCGATCCGTCGTCGCACCTCTCACATCAAGCTGGCCGTCGCAGAACGGGAGGCAAATTAATCATGGGACAGAAGATTCACCCAATTGG
>CAZMDZ010000413.1:0-3219 GCA_964565175.1 uncultured Planctomycetales bacterium | reverse complement strand
AAAGCGAGCGGCAAAACGACTGCGTGCGGACATGTACTCGTGATAATCAAAACCCTCTCCGTAACCTTGACCAGCTTCGTCCAGTAGCTCAGCACTGCGTCGTACGACCCATTCGTTCACCGGGGCCATCAGGAATGGTGCCGCCCAACAGTTCAATGCGGGGACTTGGAAGATATGGGAATCGGCCTTGGCCATGAAGTCCGGGAACTTTTCATAAAGCTCCAATCCCGAGGCAATGGTGCCGCCATTGAAGCCGCCTTGCAATTTGTAATGGCCAGTAAGAGCGCCGACGGAATGGGGGGTGTTGTTGCCGTTCCCCGTCTCGTTGGAATGGCTTGCTTGCAGGTGCCGTACCAAGTGATAAACCGCGAGGTCGGTCGGCACCGAATCAAAACCACTGGCTGGCAATAAGGCCGTGCCGCTTTCCGACGCTTTCTGATGATGCTTATCAATGATGGAATGCACCCATGGCAGTTCGCCAGTGAGATCGGCGTAATGGGTTTGATGGCGGACGCAGGCATCGACTAATGGGGTGCCAAATCTTGAAAAGGGGCCCGCGCAAGAGATCGCGACGTGGGTGCGCTGCGCCAATTCGTCGACGGCGTCGTCGTCCAAGCCGGGGGCGACGAGGTAGGGGACTTGGAACTGCTCTGCCAAGGCTTGCAGTTTTTCTTCGTTGCGACCGGCAATGGCCCAGCGCAACTTGGGGCCGGTTTTGTGGGCGTCGCGGCTGGCAATTTCAGCGGCGGCGAGGCGGCCGGTGAAACCAGTGGCACCTTGAAGCACGAGGTCGAATTCTTTGGCCATAGTTGTGGGTCCATGTTACTTGTCGCGCCCAACCGCCGCATTACGATGGGGGTCGGTTTATGCAACGCTTCCTGATCCCCTCCGTTGTCATGCTCTCGCTGGTTTTAACCACGTGGGTGCTTTGGTTCCGGCCAAGTGGGCCAGCGGATTTAGAGGGCCCCAAGCTCAAGTCTTCTCAAACACCCACCACGGCGTTGGTGAAGGGCAATGAAGAAGAGGACACCTCGCTGGGCGGGAGCGAGGATGGTGCGGCTAAGCGGGTGGAGGCAACGGCGATTTCCGAGTCCGATTGGGAGCAGTCGACTCCCGCAGTGGTTGGGCTCGCCAGTGGCAAAGTCGTTTGCGATGGCAGTGGCTTGAGCGGTGGCAAAGTATTGGGTCACGTTGGTTTTTATGGGAGTTCGCATGACTACGCTGCCCCGAAGCCGTCGACCTTTCAGACAGTGACCGAAGAGGACGGCAGTTTTCAATTGCCATGCCCTGGACGTTATGTCCAGATCCTGGTGGAACGCGAGGGTTATGTGGCCAAGCAATACTTGGATCTAAACTTCCATGATCGGACCAAGGTTGAAGGCCTTCAGCTTGAAATGTTCGTGGCGGAAACTTGCCATGGTCAAGTGGTGGAGGATGGCGTTGGGGTTGCCGGCGCCAGGGTTCGTGCCAGCACCCATAATTTTTGGCAGCACAATCGCTTGGCTGAGGTGGAAGGGGCGAGCTATAAAGCTGCGAATTTTCACCAAACGAGCAGTGACCTTGCGGGTCATTTCCACTTCACTTTGCCCAAGGGATTGCACCAGTTTAGAGCCTATCAGCCCGAGCACGGTGGGTCTGGGGAGCAGGTGTTTAAGGTGCCGGAAGACCGAGTCGTGCTGGAGCTAAAAAGACCGAAGCCTAAAGCCAAAAGTGTGATTCATGGCATGGTCATTGACAGCGCTGGCAAGCCCGTGAAACGCTGCCAAATAGAAGGCAAACCTTTTGGGTCGCTAGCCCCTGTGTTCACCGACAAGGACGGAAGCTTTCGCATAGAAGGCATCGGCATCGGCGTCGGCTTTGGCTTCGAAGAATACTTGGTTGCTTTCGACCAAAAGCACGCGCCGACCGCCGCCAGAATTGATCATCAAGAAAGCGGCTTGATGGTCATCACCTTGCCTGATCCGCAAACCATTTCGGGCAGGGTGATTGATCAAGAAAACCAACCCCTTGCCAATGCCGTGGTTTATTTGGACGGCAAAGCCAATACACCATTCCCCTCCAACTCATCCGAAATTCGGCGGCTGCTTCAAGGGGTTAGCCCATGGGAAATGGGCCACCCCTTAGATCGTGCCCAAGCCGACGCCGAGGGCAACTTTCAATTCCGTTTGCTGCCACCTGGCGAGTACATCCTGTTTTATGCTGCGGAAAATAAAATTTACCGTCAGGGGTTCTCCAATCGATCGATGGTTCGCGCCCACAGTGGCGAGGTAGATGTAGTTTTGCAAGCTGGCGCGATGGAAATTCCGGCGGTGGAATTTTCCGGAATCGTCATCAACGGTCACACCCATCAACCATTAGCAGGAGTGGAGGTGACCGCCAACTCGGTGGAGGGCACGACAAGCGCTTGGTCATCGAGGCCGCATGCAACCGTGGTGACCGATGAAGAAGGGCGGTATCAATGCGTTGGTGTGCTCCCCGGTGAGTACTATTTGGATTTTCGACTGGAAGGCTATGCGAGCCGCCGCACCAAGCCAGAGACTTATGTCGTCGGGGCGTATCGGCATGAAATGGAGTTGGTCCCTGAGCGCCGGCTGGTGGTCTCGGTGACCGATGCTTTGGGAAGGGAAATCAGAAATGCTGCCGTCGAAGCCAAGGATCAAAACGGCGACCGCTTGTCCATTTCTGTTGGCCGTGGCGGGCGCAGGAATTACGTCACCACTGGCGCCGATGGCATAGCCGTGCTCGAATCCATGCCTGGGGAAAGAATTCGCTTGTATGTTTCTTTGGCGCCGGACATAGAAGGGGAAGAGTTGGAGCTGGATTTAAGTGGGCCTCCTCCCCACGAATATTCTGTTCAATTACAGGGGCAGGCGCATGCCGAATACCAATTGATTTTGATTCAGCTGCAAGATGCCAGCGGCAACCCAATTCTGCCTGATTCGTTTCCCAATCAAACCATCATGCTCACTTCTTCCGACCTGCAGTCTTTGCCGGTTGACCGGAAACAGTTGCTATCCAAGGACGGGGAATGGTGGATGCGCACCAATGGCAGCGAGCGTTCCACCAAGCGGCCTGCTTCATTCCTGCGGATTCCTGCAGGCGGTGGTTCGATTCAAATTACCGCCGACGGCATCCCGCCGATCCTTCGTGACTTCCCGGCACTGGAAGGCAAGCGAGAGCGTGCTCAAGTTGTGAAGATTAAGCTCAATACAGAATCGG
>CAZMDZ010000412.1:0-3221 GCA_964565175.1 uncultured Planctomycetales bacterium | reverse complement strand
ATAACGGTGAAATAACCTAGTACGGTCCTGACTTGTTCTACAATTGGGAGCAGGACAATATCCCTATTGTGGAACTTGAAGACCGTCTCAATTACCTTGCCAATGATGCAGGAATCCCCACCCAAAACTCAACCTACAATCCCGGCGCGGGAATGGTAGGAGGTTCCCCCGCTGCATTAGGGGGAGCACCCAGTCAGGCAACTTATCTTCTGTCCTCCGTTTCGGACCCGGCAAATAATGTGTACAATAGTATGGCTACCCTTATTGCGGACATCCCTAAAAGTATTACTTATCCTATTATTGTAGAGATTTGTGCGTATGGGAACTTAGGAAGTTTTGACCTTAGAGGGTTCAATGTTAAAAATGGAGGGTCCCTCGAATTTATAAATAGGAATCATGGGTTTGTACATGGAGGCTTCTCGGGTACTAATGTTGTTGATGCAATAACGTCTGTCTCAGGCATGAACGATGGCACAGGAGCGGGATTAAGAACCGACCAATTTATTACAGGAGTTTCATCGGCTGATTTTAATCTGTCTGGAACTTCCTCAAAAACGGGCACTAGTTGTTTTTCTGCAAGCTCATGGAACGAAAACTATAGAGCTTTTTCCATGGTGGATTTTGCAACGGATAATGTTCCAGCGCCTGTAAACTTTTCGTATGGAGCGGGGACACACACGTTCGTAACTGCCGGGTCTGAGGATTATGTATTATCTGCGTATGACAATACTATGGACCCAACCCTTAGTTCGATGGATGCCGCTCCTTTAAATGCGAAGGGGTATGGAACTACTCAACTGAGAGACCAGGTAGATACGATTACAACTCTTGATGATGTTGCGCTCAAAGCATTTGGAAACTATTTTACAAGTGTGAATATTAGAAACTGTAACGGGTCTGATATTAAATTAACGAATATTCTCGTAGACTCAGCCGCTGGAAGTGGAACTACACTTGAACACCAAACGGATAGTGGGTTTAGTATTTGGAGTTCTGAGTTGGAATTAAAAGGGTGCGCTTCTGTTAGAAACAAATACCAAGGGTTTAAACTTGAGGGTTCCAAGGTTCGCATTAGCGATGGAATGGTTGCATACAGAAATTACCCTGTTAGCACAGGGGTAAGAGGAGCCTCCGAAGGAGATAGTGAATACCTTTTGGAAGTTAGTCGCGAAGGGGTTGGTCTTTATATTGAAAACTCTCTGGTTATTTTTGACGGGGTTTCTGACAAGGATAATGCGGGGAACACAACTCTAATGCCTGGAAAGCAAATGTATCTTTTCTCCAATAATGGGACGGGGGTATACTGTAAAAACTCTGCTGTGGCAGGAGGGGTAGGGGGGCATCAAGCTTCGTCCTACTACCAAGGTGGTCATTTTGCTGATGACCAAACTACTAAATTAGGAGCCACTTTAAATAAGGTTGGATTTTTAATTGAGGATAGTGATTTTCTATACAATGGAATCCCGTGGGCTTGGAACAATGAAGGTGTAGGGGTTAAGGTTGTAAATTCTGTATCCAAGTTTATTGGGTGCATCTCCGAGGGGAATGAACATGAGGGGATACTCCTAGATAATTCTAAATGTGTTTATGGGTTTGGGGCCGACAGGTACAAAGAAGGCATTACGTCCGCACATAAGTTAGGACAAGGAATTCGTAATGCGCAGGTCCACACCTCCTTAAATGGAAGCCATAACATTAGGGTGGCTAATAATTCTTCTTTTTCCCCTTTCAAAACTACTGAAATGGCTTACTGTTATGGGGCTATTGGAGGCGAAGAAACTGGAAGAAGTATGGCATCCCAAGCAGGTACGTACACCGGAGTGTTGGATAATCTTTCAATGATTTCAGTAGATTCTAATTCCTTTGCGGAGTTTGTTTCAGTTGGGGGGTGTCAAAAGAATTCATCTCCTACGAAACCTGTTCGGGGGTATGTAGCTTCCGTGACTAATGGGTCGGTGGCTCAATTTATTGGAACCTCAGGAAATGCTACATTAGCCTGGAGGGATGACGACATTACAACTGCAAACGACACGTTAAGAATGACTCAGGCAAGAGCTGCGTTTTATGCGGGAAATGGCGCAACCTTAAGAATTGCTGGACCCACCAAGATTTCTGGTTTTGGGGTTGGGTGTTTATCTGAAGATAATTCTAACATAGAGTTTGGACCCATTATTGACATGGAGTCTGGGGCACTAGCACAAAAAGAGTATGAACTTCAAAACAGCAATGCAAACCACTCTACTATTGACATACATGCGTTGCGCGCTTGTGTAGTTGCAAACAGGAACTCAGGAATTAAAGCTAAGTTCCTCGGAGGTAAAAATTACCAAGGGGAATCCGCCACTGCAACCGCTAGCACAGAGTACCCTTCTTTTGGGGATGGTGAGTTATACTCGTCTACCAGTGGCTCGCACCTACAGTTCTACCCTAACGGGTTTACGGACGATATTGTGTTAAACGCGGGGGGAAAAGGAACAGACCAAGACTTCCGGGCAAAGATTAATGTAGGTGCTGTTAAATACACAAGAACTGGAAGCTTGGGGAGTCAGGACTCATATTCCACGGGAGGGATGTGCGTTAGAGCCGTGAACGGAAGTTTTGTGGACGTTAACTGTGTAAACTTCCCGATGGGATTTGACGCGGGGCAACTGTCTGGGGTATATTATAATATTGATGGTTCTGCAACGGAGCATGTTAACGGATATGCCGGACCCGGAGGGGATGCTTATTCTCCTTCTTCTGGAAACCACTATGGGGGTTCACAGCTCTTCATATGGAACATTGCTGATACTTCAAGGGTACATGCCTCAAACCTGCTTGTTTCTGGGGTAGACCCTTCCGCTGTAGGGGGAGACACCTCAGTGGATTACCATGGTCCTGCGGGAAATTGGTGGAACTTAGTTGAACTTGATTATTATGGCTCTAGTGGGGTAGCGTCCCAAGGGGCAGCGTCCCTAACCACTACTGGGTACAATAATAGCGGACCTTTCCGTTTAATGTTTGGAACTAGGGGTACGGTTAAGTCCTACTACGATTTGTCTTCAGGTACAAGTTTTGGGGATGTGGATTCCTTAGGAGGCACTCCTATTGACCAAGTAAATGGTCAAGGATATATGGCTCCCGTTTCAAGTGTAAGTGGAATCTCGGACGCAGGCAGCCCCGGCTCATATTTTCATGAGTACGAGAATTTAGCCGCAGGGGGAGACTCTGTGTTTGGGGGA
>CAZMDZ010000411.1:0-3241 GCA_964565175.1 uncultured Planctomycetales bacterium | reverse complement strand
GAGGCGTCGGAGGCCCAAGAAGAATGGTACGGTCAATTTTGTGAAGCTCCCCCACCTCGCGCTGCGCCCGAACCCCTTTTCCGTTTTGATCGCTTGCTTGGTCATTTCCTGCGGAGGCGAGCCGCAGCCAGTGGCAACTGGTGGCTCCACGCAACAAGGAAATGGAATGGAGGTTTCTTCCGGGGCGGCATCTCCTCCTGGGGTGGGCAGTGCTTCACCTATGAACACAAACTCCGCACGCACGATTTTGTCTGGCGAGCAGACCTTTCGTACTTGGAAAGGGGAATGGGCCAATCGGGATGGCGCGTTGCTCGCCGCAGCGGGCGATTTGATCACCTTCCAAGAGCATGGGGACTACCACTTGCACCTTGACTTTTTGATTCCCGAAGGCAGTGAGGGCGATGTCGACAGTGGGGTTTTTCTTTCCGATCGATGGGAAGTTCAAATTGCGAATTCCGCGGGCGAGGTGCCGTCGGCTGCTTCCAGTGGAGCGATTTTTGGCGTGAAGGCGCCGATTGTTGATGCCGCGTTGGAGGCTGGTCAATGGCAGTCGATCGATATTCGCTATGAACATTGGGCCGGTGAATCGCCGCATGTTTCGGTGTGGTTGAATCATCAATTGGTGCAAGACGACGTAGCGTTGGACTTGCCGACAGAAGGTGGCAACCCGCAGCCTTTGCCGGGGATGAATACGGGTGATGCTGGGGCATGGCACCAAGCAGCCCATGGGACTGAAGCGCAAATCACGCCATGGGGTGAAAGCAATTGGGCAGTTGCCGCTCGCTTCCGCACCGCTGCCAACGGAACCTTGGTTTCGCGTTGTCCACCGACGGGGAAATGGGCAGCCGGCGCCAAGGCGTTGTTCTTGCGCGGCGGACGATTGGTTTATGACATTGGTTGGGTGGGCGCATTGACTAGCGAGCGGCAGTTCAACGATGGCGAATGGCACAACGTGGTGCTGCGCAATCAGGAAGGCGGCGCACAACTTTGGGTGGACGGAAAACTGGAAGCGGAGAAGGATGACTTTCAAGCGCCCGATCAACCCGAGTTCACTTTTAAAGTCGGCGCGGCCAACCATAATTTTGGCGGTGCTTATCAAGGCGAGATTGAACAAGTCCGGTTTTTCGCCGACGGCTTAGAAGCTGAAACTGCGCGCAAGATCTCGGCTGATCCCAGCGGAAATTCGCTCAGCCAAAGCCCGGCCCCCCTTCATTGGCAAGCCGACGCCAACACAATTCAAGCGGCGAGCTTTCAACGCGGGGATGCTTTGCTTGGACCAATTCGTTTGCAAGGCAGCAGCGTTGATTTGGAGTTCAAAAACATTTGGTTGCAGCCACTGGAAGACGTCGACCATGCGCGGATGATTGCTGAGTTAGATGAGGAATCTTTTGACCAGGGGCGCGCAATTTACAACGGCACTTGTTCGGCTTGCCACGGTCATGACGGCTTGGTGGCCACCAATCCACAAGCGCGGCCGTTTGCGTCGGGGGTGTTGGAAAATGGGATCGACCCTTATCGCTTGTATTTGACCACGCGGAATGGTTTTCGCGAAATGCCGGCGAGTCAGTGGTTGAGTCCGGAAGAGACTTACAGCGTGGTGCATTATTTGCGCGAGCACTTCTTGAAAGAGCGCAATCCTAGTCAGCACTTTGAGGTGGATGCTGAGTATTTGGCAGGTCTGCCGAAGGGACGATTGCATGCGATCAAGACCGCACCGAAGGCTATCGAGCGTGATTTTGGACCGGCGTTGGCCTC
Organism: uncultured Planctomycetales bacterium; assembly: GCA_964565175.1. Lineage (GTDB taxonomy): Bacteria > Planctomycetota > UBA1135 > UBA1135 > UBA1135 > JACNIZ01. The sequence goes on along the minus strand of CAZMDZ010000411.1, from coordinate 1,486 downwards.
GCAATTGGGTGATCAGGTTGGGACTGCGTTGACGGTGAAGTTGGATGGCAACACCACCATGAGTTATGACCTGCAAACGATGGCGTCGGCGGGGATTTGGACGGGTGGATTTTTGAACCTGGACAGCACTCAGCATTTCCAACAACGCGGCGAAGGCAAGGCGCAACCGCGCGGCGAAATGTTGGAGATGTTGAAGTTTGATTGGGGCTTTGACGGAACGTTGGATTGGGATCGGAAGTTGCGCCCCCCTCGTGGGCCGTTGCCGAAAGCGATGCTGGATTACGAAGGTTATGCGTTGCTCAATCGCAAGATTGCGCTGAGCTACAAAATCGATGAGCGCCTAGTTTTGAATCACCCCTATGCGGTGCAAACCCAAGCAGGGCCAGCCATTTGCCACAGCATTTGGGTGGATCGGAATGGGCCAGAACTGGTGCTCCAACTTGCTGAAATTCCGACGGTCGTGGGCGAAGGGCGATTCGAATCGACCTTGAGCGACGGCAAAGTTGCTCAGAGCTTGCACCTGCAAGCCGGTGGCTTGAGCGACGATCTCCTGCTGACTTACTTCCCGGGGAACTTTGAAAACTCGGATCAGCCAGAGCTGGTTTTGGATGATCAAAATCGCGTGGTCCTTCACATTCCGGAGTCGGCGGATGAAATGGTCATTCACATCGCGTGCATGCAAAGCCCAAACCAATTGGCGCAATTGGTCGTGCTTTCCCCCGAACAAATTGCGGCTGCCGAGGAGCACTTGCTCAGCGCTTATTCCAGCGATGCCGACAAGGATGATTACCCAGCGATGTGGCCGCAGGAGTTGATCACCTCAGGCACACTGGGCAGCGAGCAGCCGTACGCACTGGATACCTTGACTCTGCCTGCAAGCAATCCATGGAATGCCTGGATCCGGACGTCGGCGGTGGATTTCTTTGAAGACGGTCGCGCGGCAGTGAGCACTTATGGCGGTGATGTTTGGATCGTCAGTGGCATTGACGACGACCTCCATCAACTGAAATGGCGGCGCTTTGCTGCGGGGCTGTTTGAACCGATGGGCGTCAAGGTGGTGAATGATCAGGTTTACGTCACCTGCCGCGACCGGATTGTGCGCTTGCATGACCGCGACCAAAATGGCGAAGCCGATTTTTACCAAAGCTTTTTCGCCGACCCCGATGTGTCGACCACTTTTCATGCATTCAACTTCGACCTCCAAGTGGATGGCGACGACAATTTTTATTACGCCAAGTCGGGTCAATACACCGATTTCAACTTGGGCGGCGCGGTCGTTCAAGTGGCGCCGGATGGACGCAGTCATCAAATCTACGCCACTGGTTTGCGCACGCCGAATGGAATGGGAATGAGTCCAAATGGCGACCCGCTGGTCAGCGACAACCAGGGCAACTGGATTCCGGCGTCGAAGATTTCGCTGGTCAAAGAAGATGGTTATTATGGAGTCTTCCCAGCCATCAACAACGGCTCGCCGGGCCGAAAAACC
>CAZMDZ010000410.1:0-3267 GCA_964565175.1 uncultured Planctomycetales bacterium | reverse complement strand
CGTTCTTGATTAAAAACGAAGTGCAAACATTCGATTGAATTGCGGGGTTGGGCTCGTAGGCGCACAACTCTTCCACACTTTCCCCTTCATAACCAGTCTCTTCACGCAACTCACGAATGGCTGCATCAATCGGCTTTTCACCGGGCTCAATCACACCCGCTGGAACCTCCCAGCGAATATCACCCACCCCATAACGGAACTGGCGGATCAAAATGATCTGCCCCACCGGCGTCACCGCAACAATATTCACCCAGTCGCGGGAATCCAAAACGAGGAACTTGCGGTCCCCCTCCATGTCGGGGTGCTGATAGGTATCTTGCCGGACTTTGATGAAGCCGTAATCCTTCAACAAGGAAGAGCTCAGGCGTTTCCAGCGGTCAACCATTTCAGCACCCTAGATCATTGCAGCCAGTGATTACTGACCCGCAGGTAAAGGCATCACGCCCCAGACGAAGTATTTGCCACCACCGGCCCAATCGCCGATTTTCTTGTGGTCGTACTTCTTCTTCTCCGGGTTCCAAGTAATGCGGTAAATCTTCTCCTGGTCGTCGGCGGCGACGAACAGATCGTCTTTGCCATCCTCATCCCAGTCGAAAGCTACGGTGGCGTGCTCGAAGCTAGACGAAACGTAAAACGGCTTGATTTTGAAATCCTTCCATTCGCCGCTTTCCGGGTCCTTCCACATCTTGAAGATGCCCGCGTTGCGCGTCGACGCAATGATTTCATTGACGCCATCACCATCGGTATCCGCCAAGTTCAAGAAACGGCACATCTTGCCCTTGAGGTCGTAGGTGAACTCCTCAGTCATCTTGCCGTCTTGCCAGGTGTAGCGGCTGATGCCAACCACGTTGTCGGTGCCCTCGGCTTCCAGCGCGATGTACAACTCGCAGATGCCGTCGCCTTCGTAGTCCTTCACCAAGATCTCCTTGGCGTGGCGGTCGGTCAGCTCAGCAACCACGGTGCGGTCGTACTTACCGGTGGCGGCGTTGAAGCGGAACATGTCTACCCAACCGGCCTGCTCGTGACCATCCAAGCGGTTCGGCTCGGACGGAGTGGTGAAGAACTCCACTTTGCCGTCACCGTCGACGTCGCCAATTTCGGCTTCGTGGACAAAGATGCGCTCATCGGTGCGGTGCACTTCGGTGGCGACCAAACAGTTTTAGGTTTGCTCCATGACATAGATGGCGCCGCGGTCGTGAGTGACCAACACCAACTCATCTTGACCATCATGGTCCACGTCCCCGACTTCTACATCGCGGTAGCGCTGCTCCTTGCCGCCGACGAACTCGCTCCACAGCAGTTCCGGCTTCCATTTGCCGCCATCGCGACGCCAAATCAGCATGTACGGCATGTTCGCCGAGATGGTCAAAATGCCCGGCTCACCGTATTTCGGATCCCACCACATGCACTTGTGGAAGACGTTGCCGCCGCCCATTTCGTATGTCTTTGTAACCGGCTTGCCTTCGCTGTTTTCGCGCCAGGTAATCTCGGTCAAAGTTGTGGGCTCCAAATCCCAAGCGCCATCCTTCACGGCGAAGGTGCTGGATCCACCAATGGATTCATGAGTGGTCTCATCGACCTGACGCACCACGATGGTGCCGTCAGCAGCGTCGCCCAATTGCACGCGGATCAAACCAGAAGGGGTAACAACCTTCTCTTCGGTCCAGCTGGTGCCAGCCGCGTCGGCCGGGCGCATGATGACCATGGTTGCCGGCAGCGGGACTGCGCCAAATTCAGACTTAGCAAGCACTAAGCCTTGACGGCCGCTGTCGTTAGGACCGGCGCCGGTGGAGGAAATCTCCCCCAAATGTACGCCAGGTTTGGTCGGGCCAGCAGCTTCGGTGCCAGCACCCCCGCCAGAGCCCTCGGAACCACCGGTTGATGGCACATCGTCTGAGCAAGCGGAACAGGTAAAAAGCAGCCCCAGCGCCAAAACGCCTGCTGCAGAAAAGGATTTCGTGGCCAAATTCACGGTTGTGATGAGTTGCGATTTTGAGGTACGCGGGGTCACCGCAGCATCCGCCCATAGGATAGCCCCGACCTCTCCTGAATGGGTTTCGACCTTTTCCGCCAATTTCTGAAGTAACCTGGATCCGAGGGTTCCCTAGCTGGTTTTAGCGCAAGTGCCCCCCCGTGGCTGCTTGGGCAAAAGCCCCCCCAACCTTCCCCCAAAAAATGAAGCAATTCGTCAGCCTAATAGGAGCGGCTGCGGTGCTGGGCACGGTCGCAACCGCGCAAGAGCCGGTCAATCCCGGTCCAGATCACCAGATCCCCCGCTTTTTCCCATCCCAGGTCTTTCAGACTTGGCAATCCGAAAACCCTGGCAACTGGGTCCTCCGCGAGCGCCCAGAAACCCTGACCGGCCGCGTCCTCTACGGCGGCAAGATCGCCCCGGCTTTCGCCCCGTCCACCAACGCCGACTTTGCGCGCTTGGCGATGGACGGCTTGGCCGACACCGCGGGTATGTTCCGAATCAATCCTTCGACGCTGGAAGTCGTTGAGGTCAAATTCCTCGAGCTCAGCCGAGGCGGCGGTCACGACAAGGTGTCCGTCAATTTCCGCCAAGTGCAAAACGGGGTGCCAGTCGTCGGCGGCAGCATGCACTTCTTGTTCCATCCGGACGGCAACTTGGTCGCCATCGACAATAAGTCGCTGCCGGGCATTGAGCAGATGAGCACCACGCCGCTGCTCAACTCCGAGCAAGCTGGCCGCGCCGCCAACCGCTACTTCCTGCAAGTCGAAGACCGCCCGGCAACCCTGCAAGAGTTGCCAGAATTGGTCATTTACCCAGTCATGGGCGACAAATTGCTCGCGCCGCGTTTGGCATGGTCGATTGAATTGCGCACCGAATCTGGTGTCGAGACCCCGGCAGGTCGTCGGATTTACGTTGCTGCCGACGGCAACAGCCAAGAAATCCTGGGCTTTGATCAGTTGGTGCACGAGTGCTTTAGCTCGCACGGCCAACCGGCCCCAGTTGACCTCGAAGGCCACGTCGAAAGTTGGGCGACTCCGGGCACGCTCCCGGATACATCGACCAACGCCGAAGTGCTGATGCCGATGGCGTACATGCGCGTGGCATCTTCCGTAGGCAACACTCACACCGATGCATTCGGCGACTTTGTGCTCCCCTACAGCGGCACCGCTGATGTCGACCTGACTTTTGAATACCGCGGCAGCTACTGCCGGGTCTACAACCAAGCGGGCGCCACCTACAGCTACACCCAAACCTTCACACCCGGTGATCACGCCGACGCCATCCTGAACGCG
>CAZMDZ010000409.1:0-3280 GCA_964565175.1 uncultured Planctomycetales bacterium | reverse complement strand
CATGGGTGAAGAGACCAACACCGTGGATGGCGTTTGGGTTTCCGATAACGGCACTTCCTGGTACCAAGTTTGGGGGCCATGGAATACGGTAAGCACGAATACTTGGTCACACACTGGCTTGATCCACTTGGACTCCACGCCTGCCAACACCAGCGGATTGTTCTTCGTTGCCTTCATGCAAGAAGACAACTTCCCGTACAACGATTTGGACGGCGCAGGTGTCGATGACATCAAGCTTCCGGGCGACCCTCTGCCACCGGACCTGACTGTCAACTCCTTGACTGCCGGTTACTACACCACAATGACGGTTGAATCTGATTACCCGCACAGCCCGGTGAAGTTCTTGGCTTCACTCACCGGCGGCGGCCCGAACAACTTGTACGGCCTGACTTTTGCCCTCAGCCCGCCCATGATTGAACTGGCCGAAATCGGTTCCGACGCAGGCGGTACGGCTTTGTTCTCCACCATCGTGCATCCATCGATGGCTGGCAGGCAGATCTGGTTCCAAGCCGTGGTGCTGCAAATCGGCGCCGCCTATTTGAGCAATGGCACCACGCAGACGGTTCAATAGTCTGTAAAAAACCCTCCCCCATTCCCCGGTCTGCGCTGGTCGCAGGTCGGGGTTTTTCTATTCCGCCTCAAGTGGGCACCTGGCAGTGAATCGGCGATGCCAAGATTACTGGCAGGGAAGAATGATGCTCATCTCGCAGGTCCAAGATGCTTCGTTGGCGTAGATTTTCGCTTAAGCGACGAGCCAGCGGTCCGAGGAATCCGGGTGGTTCAGGAATTCCGTTCCGGTGTGGAGTTGGGCCCATTGGCAAAATTCGGCCACCGTCAGTTCGCCATCAGAAATCGCCAACATGGGTCGAGAAGATCGACTGGAGGCCGAAATCGGCTGACCCGAATGCGCCGATTCCAATCCGACGCCGCCGCTGTGATCCCTGACCATCGAAGATTCGTCAAGTTCAGCGATCCATCGAATCCAACATGGGCGCGTCGCTTTCTTGCAGCGCCATGAAGCTGTTCTTGCTGTGGATGCCACGCCACTTGAGGCAGTTCAAAATTTGGCCGCAGATGCCGCCGAGTGTGTTGCCGGGGCCGGTGGCAATCAACCGGTCAGGCGCGTGCTCGCAAATGGCAACTTCCACCGATCGAGTGAAGTCGTAGGTGTCGGTGATCTGTGCACCAAAGGTGTACTTGCGCAGCGTTTTGGTGTTGGCGCCCCACGGCGTGTGACGGCGACCGAGGCCGTCGATCAATTCGATTTCGGGTTGTTCAAAAAACAACTCGCTGGCAAATTCACGGGCGGCTTTGGCCGTTTTTTCGACCAGCGGCGTGTGGTACGGACCGTGCTGAGCTAGGCGCAGCGGATAAGTGATCCGCCCTTGTTGAATTGGCACTAATTCGTTCATCGCCACGGCCAAACCTTCGCGAGTCCCGGCCAAAACCGCTTGGCCGCCGAGGTGGATGGAATGAAATAGCGTTTGCTTGTTGCCGGAAACAAGCTGCTCGACCGCAGTTTCGCGCTCGGCAATGTGCAGCCAATCTTCCCCGACCATCGGGTAAATAATTTGCCCACCGGAGGCGCCGTGCTCCTCTTGCAGCATCGACATTTTTTGCACCAAACGGAAACCGTCTTCGAAAGACAAACTTCCGCCGGCTGCGAGCGCGGTGTACCAACCCATCGAATTCCCAACGATGGCAACGACGTCATGCTCTTCGCGCACGCGGGCGACGTCGAGCATGGTGCGCAAGTAAATCAGCGGCGAAACATGGGCTGGGCGTAGATGGCGAGCCGGGCTGAAGCGGTCGGCACGGTCAAGTTCGACCAAGGAATCCAGGCCGAGTTCGGCCCGCATCCCCTCTGCAGACTGCACCCAGCGATGGGCCGGATCCAACTGCCCCATGGTCTGCTCGGTGTAAGAACCACGACCGGGCAAAACGAGTACTACGCGACTCATGAGCATGCCTCCTTGGCGGCATCGAAGATTTGATCTTCACTGACCAACAGCAGGTTGGCGGCGTCGGCGAGTGGGATGTAACCATCGCGGCCGCGCACCGATTTCATGGTGCCGCGGAAACCGCTTTCGGCGAGGTCGGCGATGATCGCATCGGCGACGCCAGCGCCGGTGGCACGGCACTCATCGACGACGATGACGCGTTCGCAGTCGATTGCGTGCTGACGCATTGCTTCGTGCGGCAGCGGGTTCAGCCAACGCAGGTCGATGACGCGGACGCGCTTGCCGGTTTCCGCTTCCAGCCGGCGAGCGGCGCGCAACGAGAGGCGCAGGCCGTTGGCGTAGGAAATGATCAGCAAGTCGTGGGCATCGGGGTTGTGCACGCCGACCTCGCCAGGCAACAAGGCCGAATCCTCGGAGCCGTCGGGGCTGGGGTAATCGCAGAGCCAGCCGCCGTCGCCGTCTTCATAGAGATCACGTTCGTGGTAAAGCGCGATCGGTTCAAGGAAGGTGACCACACGACCACTTTCGGCAGCCATCGCCATCGCTCCACGTAGCAAGCGCACCGCATCGTCGCCGCGTGATGGGCAAGCAATTGCCAACCCCGGAATTTCCCGCAGCGCGCCGATCGAGTTGTCGTTGTGGAAGTGACCGCCAAAGCCTTTTTGGTAGCCAAGCCCGGCGATTCGCACCACCATCGGGTTTTGGAAAGCGCCGTTCGAGAAGTAGCTCATCGAACAAGCTTCACCGCGCAATTGATCAATGGCATTGTGCAAGTAAGCGAGATACTGAATCTCGGGTACCGGCAGCAAACCGACCTGAGCCGTGCCTTGGGCAACGCCAAGAATAGTGGTTTCATCGAGCAGCGTGTCGAAGCAGCGCGCTTGTCCAAAACGCTCTTGCAGGCGCTGCGTTACTCCATAAACCCCACCCTTATTGCCGACGTCTTCGCCAAACAAAATCGCTTCCGGGCGGCGCAGCATCTCGTCGTGCAGCGCTTGGTTGATGCGCGCGGCCAAAGTGCGGCGCGTCCCTGATTTTTCTTCTTCCGGTAAGCGACGGCCAAAGACTTCGCGACGTGATGCCTCGGGCAGGGCGCGAGTGGCGGATGTGCGCCAAACTTCGGGCTCCACCGGAGCCAGCGGGCGAAGGATTTCGTCGGCGTCTGTCAGTTTGGGGCGTTTGGTTGCTTCGACCATCGCCGCGCGCACCCGATCGCGAGTGCTTTCCACGATTTGGCGAAGCTGCTGCGGAGTGGCGGCTCCCAGTTCAACCAATCGCCGAGCTGCTGCCATGATCGGATCGCGTGCTTCACTGCGCTC
>CAZMDZ010000408.1:0-3316 GCA_964565175.1 uncultured Planctomycetales bacterium | reverse complement strand
TCCAGGAATTCCAGGATCAGCTCGGCACCCGCGTAAGGGGTCTCGGTGGTCAGCGCGTTCCATGCGCCTTGTAGGTAATCCGGCACCACTTGGTGCAAACCACCGATGACCACAGTCGCCGACTTTAGGCCGGTCGGCGTAGGTTCGATGCGGTCGTATTCTTCAGTCAGCGCCTTGAGCAGCAAACCGCAGATCGAAAATTCATGCATCTGCGTCGCCCTCCGATTCGACGCTTGGAGGCGATTTCAATTCCGTGATCACCGCGTCCATGTACTCGGTCATGCGGCTGCGCAAAACCGGCGACAGCTCCTCGCCCGGATCCACTAGCTGCGGCTGAACGCCGAAAATTACGATCTCTTTGGGCGCGCGCCCAAGACGATCGGCAAGCGCCAGGGTTTCGAACAAGTCGCCCTCGTGCAACGACTGACGCCCGCGGACTTTGACGGTCCGTGCCTGCTCGGGGGCGAAACGCTGCCATGATCCGGGCACCAAATCCATAAACGCGCAATCGACAAAGACCACGCGTTCAAAACCAGTCATCGCGTGCAACACGGTCAAACCGCCAGGCCCTAAATCCATCGCCTCGACATCGTCCGGGACTGAACCGACGTCGATCAAGGTTTGCACGACCCGAACGCCAATGCCCTCATCTGACATCAGCAAATTGCCTAGACCGATGAGGGCGGTGGTTTTCATGGTGGTGACGGCGCCGCCCCCCGAGGGAAGGGGGGCCTAGCCAATTGGGCAGGAGCGAGGCGGAGAGAGTTGTGACCAGCGCTAGCAGAACTCTACATCTAGGTAGTGCGTACTGCACGAGATGCAGGGGTCATAAGCGCGGACCAGCATTTCCATTTGCTGGCGAATCGTGTCTTGATCGTGGTGAAGAATTTCCGGCACCAGCTTCTCGAAGTCCTTTTGAATGTTGCCGTGGTTTTGATTGGTTGGAATCGAAATGTTTGCGCGCACGCAGAAGCCGTTGTCGTCAAACTCGTAGCGGTGGAACAAAATTCCGCGCGGTGCTTCCACTGCACCAGCGCCGCAACCAGCTTGCACCTTGACGTCGGGCTTTTCGTATTGAATGCCAGCAATCAGAATTTCATCGATCAATTCAATCGACCGCTCGACAACTTGCACCGTTTCCACCACTTGGGCGACGCTGTTCATGTACGGGTTACAGCAACCTTGGATCAAGCCCAAATCGACCGCCACCTTCTTCGCCAGCGGCGACAAGTGCTCGGCGTTTAAGTTGAAACGGGCTAGCGCGCCCACCATGTAAGAGTCGCGGTGCCACTTCGCCCACTTGGCGGTGGATTGCGGAACCACGTATTCGTTGACCACATTTTCGAAGTCTTGCACCGAAGCAATTTGATCGCTATCGGTGGTGCCAACATCCCCGTGGTAGAACGGGTAGCTCGGTGGATTGACCAGCGCCACAAATTCAGTTTCGCGACTGAATCCGGGAATGCCGCCAGCAAGCGACGCGACCACTTCGGCGAGCGCGGTCAGCTTCGGAATCGCAGCCACCAGCTCCGACTTCAGTTGGCGCAAATCTCCGGCCGTCGGCAGTTTGGCGAATCCGCCTGGGACCAAGCGCACTGGGTGAGTCTTGCGACCGGCCAGCTTTTCCATCATTAGGTTGCCAAGTCGGTGCAGATCAATGACCACGTTGACCACATCCGGGTGGCTGCCGACCAGCGGCACCACGGACTTCTGTCCCAACAGGTCTGGCGTGACCAGATAGCCCACGTGCAGAATATGCGATTCAATCTGCTCGCCGTAATGAGTGAGCACGCGCAGTTTGTCGGTTTGCTCACTGATCTCGATTTGCATCGCATTTTCGATCGCTTTGATCGCCGCCAGCGAGTGCGTCACCGAGCAGATTCCGCAGATCCGCGAAACCACCGTTTGAATGTCTTCGTACTTTCGCCCGCGCACCATCGCCTCGAAGAAGCGCGGCGCTTCCGGCACCTGCCATTCCAACTTTTCAATCACCCCATCCTTGGCGCGAACGCGGATGTTGCCGTGGCCTTCCACTCGCGTGACGTGGTGAACATTAATGTCGACGGTTTGAGTCATCTCGCCTTTAGTTGCTCCCGAAGAGCTCTATTTTGTTTTGCAGGTCTTCCACGGACTTTCCATGCAGCGCCGCGGCTTCGCGTGCGGCATCGAAGTTAGCAGCGGGCAGGGTGCCGCGGCAGCCAAAGCACCAAACACCATTCGACGGGCAACGCGCATCGCAACCGGCGCGCGTGATCGGCCCAAGGCAGACCTCGTCGTACTCGTAGCGGCATTCGTTTTCCTTCATTTTGCATTCGACACAAACCGGGTGCTCCGGCAGCTTCGGCCGACGACCGGTCAGCAAGCACTTGACGACGTGCGCCAGTTCGGCCGGCTCGATCGGGCAACCAGGAACTTCGAAATCTACCCGAATCACCTCGTGCAACGCCTTGGTGCGGAAGGTATCAAATTGCTTTTGATTGGCTTCATAGCCATAAACTTCCTTCTTCACCTCATGCAGCGAGAAGTTGTTCTTCAGCTTGTTGACGCCGCCGAGGGTCGCACACGCGCCGAGGGCAACCACGTACTGAGCGCGATTGCGAATGTCACGCACCCGCATTTCGTCGGCGGGGCGAGTGACCGAACCTTCAATGATGGCGACGTCGTAAGTGTCGCTTTGGTCCGACATCGCCTCGCGCCACTCAACCGGATCGACCAGTTCCAACAGCTTGAGCAAGTCGTCTTCCATGTTGACGATTTGCAGCTGGCATCCCTCGCAGCAAGCAAGGTCAAAAATTGCAATTCTCGGCTTAGCCATCAGATCGCCTCCGGCACCGATTCCAGGCTGGAATACTTGAACACCGGCCCTTTCTGGCAGGCATACAAGCCGTTGATCTGGCAGTGTCCGCATTTGCCGACGCCGCACTTCATGTGGCGTTCCAGCGACAGGAACACCTGATCTTCTTGCAAGTTGATCTTGCGTAGTTCGGTCATGACGAAGCGGTACATGATCGGTGGACCGCAAACGATGGTCGTGGTCAGCGCTGGATCAAATTCCACCTTCGGAATCAGTCGGGTAATCACACCCACGCGGCCTTCCCAATCCGGACCATCTTGATCGATCTGGTCAACCGTATCCAAGTAACGAATATCCGGCCGCGTCGACCAATCGCGCAGGTCCTTCAGGAACAAGCGATCGGCGGGCGTGCGCGAGCCGAACATGATGGTGATCTCGCCATAGTCACTGCGGTTGTCGAGCGCGTAGTGAATCGCCGACCGCACCGGTACCAAACCGATGCCGCCGCAAATGAACAGCAGG
>CAZMDZ010000407.1:0-3325 GCA_964565175.1 uncultured Planctomycetales bacterium | reverse complement strand
CATTCTGCGTGCGCTGCATCGAAGAAAAGACCACCGGGATCTACAACATCGCCGGACCGCGTCACCCTGCCGATATTGCCGAGCTGGTTTATGGCTGCAAGGCAGTCACCGGCGGCGACGCCAAGTTCACCTGGGTCGATGCTGAGTTCTTGGAAAAAGAAGGTTTGATGCCATGGGCGCATCTGCCGGTCTGGGCACCAGGCAAAGGCGAGGTTTCCGGCATCAATACCGTCAACTGTCAAAAGGCCATCGACGCCGGTTTTGATACCCGCCCGTTGGCGGAGACTGTTCGCGATCTACTCGAATGGCGCGATGGCTGGGAGCGCGGCGGCGATCAGGTATCCCGCGCCGGTATGCCAATGGACATGGAACAAGCCACGCTCGCCAAGTGGCACAAGCGTGGCTCGTCGGAGTAAGCGGAGGCTGCCGAAGCTTCCGAGCACGATGAATTCTTAATCGATTTTTGGCTTCTCAAATTGACCGGGGTCCAGGTGGACTCCGGTCTCTACTTTTTTGACCTTGATCGTGGTGCTGCCACCCGCTTCGTTATCGACCACCATTTCGTGGGGGATGCGCATGCCTTGCACCTCGCGGTAATCATTGAAATGCACATTCACGGGTAGACCGCCCGCACCCTCGATGACGTTGAATATGCCTAAGCGGCGAATGTCACCGGTTGCCTTCTCAACATAGAGGGTCAAAGCCGGGTGGTCCGGGCGGTGAGCGCTGAGTTGCCAGTAAGCAATTCCGTCTTGCTCGCCATCGCCTTCCAGCAGCACCTTGTCAAACATGGAGCGGAAATCGGTCAGGCTAACCAGCACGCTGCCTTCCTTAGCTTCGAGGCGTTTGTTTTCTCCCAACGAGTCGGTGGGCGAGAAGTCCGAGACCATCCAGCCGTCGTCAGCGGTCAGGGTTGTACAAATTTGACCAAACTTGCCGAGGTCAGTTCGGTTTTGCATCCGCCCTTCGATGTCATGGTATTCATAGCCAGTCAACTCCACCCCAGATTGGTCGATCGAACCCACCACTTTTAGTTGAATGGATTGAACGCTTTCAAAGGCATTTTGGCGAGCTTCCAAATCCATCGCTTGGAATACCATCGCCAGAGTGGTGACTTCCACGTCTTCTTCATGAATCCTGGGCATCACCCGCTCTTCGCCGCCCTGGTAGTGAATCATCGACACCGGCACACCGTCTTCGCCCAACTCAAAGCTGACCTGGATGACGTCGCGCAAGGCGCGGAAGGCCCACTTGCCATTTTCATCCGGCGGCGCCAGTTCGAATACCATTTGGCCAGGAACGTCTACGGCTAAGCGGTTGTTCTTGATCACCAGAGTGATGGTCTGGTTTTCTTCTTCAAAGCGATACTTGCCCAAGTACGGCTTCAGCTCAGCGAGCGGCAGTTCCCCCTTAATCTCAAACCCTTCCCGCGGGAATTCCATGTCCATGCCGCCTTGGTACATGTGCATCAACTCCACCTCGCCGTCATCATTCTTATCAAACGAAACTGCAATGGTGTCGGTTAATGAGAAGTACCACTTGCCTTTTTCATTCGGGTCCTTCAGCTCAAACAGCATCTGTCCCGGCACGTCGACGGCAAGGGAGCCATCCTTGATTTGTACCGTGAAGCGTTGGTCTTGAAACGAACCAAAATCGGCGACGTATTTGCCTACATACGGTTCGTAATCAATCTTCTCCTGATCTGCAGCAGCAAGCTCTGCTCCAGCTTCCGGTTGATTCAAAACAGCTTCCCAAATCATCGGCAAGCATTCACCTTGCAGTGGGCTGACGCTGAGGTTGTAAAACAACGCAAAGCCAAGATTCTCTTGCGGAATCATCGCCACCGACGACGAAAAACCATCGATGTTGCCGCCGTGCTCCATCACCTTGCGGCCATCCCATTCACGCAGCATCCAGCCCATGCCGTAACCGACGGTTTCGCCCATGGTGATTTGCGGTTCCCAGCAAGCTTGCAAAGTTTCAGGCTTGAAGAACTGCTTGCCGTTCAAGCTGCCTTCATTCAGCAGCAACTTCAACCACCGGCTCATGTCGTTGGCGCTGGAAATGATAGATCCCGCTGGAGCAATATTGTTCAAATCTCGGGCTGGCAACTTGCGCAGCAGGGCGCGATCTTCGTGCCAACTATAGCCATCAAAAAAACGTCCGCTCTGCTGCGCTGGCTTCAAGGTGGTAAATGAATTTTTCATCCCTAACGGGTTGAAAAAACGCTTCTGAATAAACTCATCCCAGCTCATTCCAGCCGCCGCAGCCAAGGCTTCACCAGCCGCCAAAAATTGAACATTGTTGTAATAAAACTGCTGACGGAAGGGCTTCCAAGGTTTGGCCTTCGCCACCGTTTCCAAAATCTCGCCGCGTCCAACCTTGCCCGAGGCAAAGAGCACGCTCATCCGCGGGAAGCCGGTACGGTGGGACAGGATGTCGCGCATCAGGACTTCGTCGCCCTCTTCGCCGTCGACGTTGAGTTGGAAACCGGGGAGGTGTTGGTTGACCGGGTCGTCCCAACTCATTTTGCCTTCTTCGACCATCATGCCGACGGCTGCCGAGGTGAAGGACTTGGTCGAGCTGCCAATGCAGAACAAAGTGTTGGCGTCGACGCGCTTGCCGCTTTCGGTGTCGGCCACGCCAAAGCCGCGCGCCAGCAGCACTTGATCGTTGTGCACAATGACCAGCGCCATTCCCGGAATGTGATATTCCTGCCGCTTGGCTTCCAGCGTTTCGCAAAGTTCAAGCAGGTTGGCAGGTAGGTCCTGCTGAGCGGGGGCGGGCGCCGTGGTGAGCAGCAAGCCCAGGAGCAGAGGAAGCAGAGTGCGCATTTAAGTTTTGGGGCGCGGGATTGTGGTGAGGGGGGTCAGGCATGAAAGAAGGCGTAAATGCCTACGGTCGCAACGAGGAGTAGAGAGATAAAAAGCAGCTGGAATAAGATCAGGGGCAAGCGAAAGAGGATCCCTAACCAGCTGGAACCGTAAACGCGGCGCAAAGCCAAGGCGAGGTACAACGGTAAATAACCGAAATAGAGAGCTGGGGCTGGCCATCCCGGGGGCAGCAGGTAGCCGATGGCAAAGACCAGCAATGCCAGGGAATTGAAATGGCTGGAAAAAATCAAGTGTTCGAACAGATATCTGCCAGAACCCAGATAAAGAATTTTCATCCCCAGCGCAAACAGCGGGATGAGCATGACCAGGAAGGTGGGGAATGCCGCCGCAATTTCCCGCATGAAGGTTGAAATTTGCTCTTCCCGGGGCAGGGAACGGAAATGCTCATACTGTTCTTCTAAGGCTTGCTCGACCTTTGCCGATAAGCCGCT
>CAZMDZ010000406.1:0-3336 GCA_964565175.1 uncultured Planctomycetales bacterium | reverse complement strand
CTTGGGCCCCGAATTGCGCTTCGCCGCCATGTCCTTTTTTGTCACCTTGCGCTTGGAAGTGGTTTTCTTTTTGCCGACCTTGCGCTTGGAGGAAGAAGTTCCACGGTCACCCCGCTGCCTAGTCTCGGCCGAATCCCGGTCGAAATGATCGCCCTCTGAGCGGCCTTCCCCTTCGCTGCGATCAGGAGTGTGCATGGCAATCTCAACCAACACATCGCGCTCCGCACGAGTCAGTGGCCGTAGTCCGCCACGGCGCACACCTTTGACCCCAAGGCTGCCAATGCGCACCCGCTTCAATCGCTTCACGCCCAGTCCATGACGGGCGAACAAACGACGCACTTCGCGGTTACGTCCTTCGCGAATCACCACTTCGACCAAAGTTGAACTCCGCGTCTTGCGGATCACCTTCAAATTCTCTGGCACAATTTTGACCCCATCCACCCAAGCACCGGCGCGCAAGCCAGCGACGTCGGAAGCTTTCAGTTGAGCGGGGATCATGGCGACGTAAGTTTTGGGCACGCCAAAACTCGGATGCATCATCATGTGAGCAAAGTCACCGTCATTGGTAAGCAACAGCAATCCTTCGCTGTCTTCATCCAACCGCCCCACGGGATAAACCCGCGACGGAACCAAGTGGTCCACCAAGTCGCCAACCCGTGGCCGAGTCTCGCGTTTTTCGGCAGTGCACAGCACGCCCTTCGGCTTGTAAAACAAGTAGTACAAACGGCGCACGTCTTTAATCTGCGAACCGTTGACCTTGACCACGTCTTCGGACATCACGCGGTAGCCGGGCTCCAACATGATTTCGCCGTTGACCTCTACGCCAGCGTCAAGCACCAACGCATCGCAAGCCCGACGCGAACCAACTCCGCGCTCTGCCAACCAGCGGTTCAAGCGCACGCCATCTTCGCGTTCGACTACCGAAACTTCCGGGCTATCGGTACCGGCAACCAGCGCAAAAGCGTTACGCCGTTCTGCGCGACTGACCTTTGGCGTTCCCCGACCGGGGTGCCCTGAGGGGATGCGCTTGCCGCGTTTCTTCGGGGGTTTCTTACGACTCATTTCAATTTCGACCGAACACGGTCGTAACAACTACAAGGCAACCGCCTCGAGCAACTCCAGGCCATCGGCGCCGGGATGAACCATGAATTCACCCATGCGTGCAGGGATCAAAACCACGTCGCCTAGCTCTAGCTTGCGGCTGCCGCCGACGTCGGATTGGATTTCGCCACTGCCCTTGAGCACGCACAAAATGCGGGCAAAGCCGTGGGGATGGTGGTCCGCATTGGCGTGAATGCGCACGAGGTGCATGCGGAAGTAATCGCAGCTCGCCAACGAAGCGACTTGGGCGGTGGGCTGCACCGCGTCTTCCGCGACTGGCGGGAATTCGGCCCGCACCAGTTGCGGCGACTCGGCATCGTAATCGACAACGGCCAAAGCCTGCTCGACGTGCGTTTCGCGCGGTTTGCCATCCAAGCCAACGCGACCCCAATCGTACATGCGGTAAGTCACGTCCGACGTTTGCTGCACCTCACACAACAAAACCCCGCTGCGGATGGCGTGGGTGGTCCCCGCTTCAATCAGCAAGCAATCGCCGCCGCTGACTTTGGTTTCCTGAAGGTGATCTAGCACCTTGTCGCTGGCGGCATCGGCTTCCATGCGGATGCGAATGGTGCCAGGCTTCAGTCCAGCAATCACCGAACCGGCGCGCGCTTGGCTTGAGTCGGCTGGATTCGGCCCGCCACTTTCCTCGCCGGCATTCCTTCCGCCATCCTCAGCTGTGGCGGAGTCCAAAATGAACCACGCTTCGGTTTTGCCAATTCCAGTCGGCGAAAGCTCGCCATCCGGTGGATGGATTTGCACACTCAAATCGGCGTCGGCGTCGATGAACTTGACCAACAGCGGAAAACGGCCGTTGGGGTCGGGGCGGGATTCGCCGAGCATGTCGTCGGGAAAATCCTTGAGTAGCTGCTGCAGGCTGGCGCCGTCGAAGGGGCCACCGCGCACCGAAGTTTCCATCCCTGGGTAGTCGCTCAACTCCCAGGTTTCGCCAATCGGATCCGAGCCCTCTGCGGAAAAGCCAAGCATCTGCGCCAGCCGTTGCCCGCCCCAAACTGTGGGCTTGGCAATGCGCTGGAAAAAGAGCGGCTCTTTAGGGGCTACAGGGCTCATGACTGCCACACAATTTACCACGGCGTCGATCTTTTGGCACCGCCTTCCCCCTTTGCTTAGGGGAACGCCAGCGCTTGCGAACTCGTTTCAAGTACCCATCACCGACGCTTGGACAAAGCGCGAATCACCTTGGCCAATTTCCCCCGCCGCCGCCGACGTCGACGCTTCCGCCGCAAACCAGTGACGTCGAGGTTGTGCGTGGCCTTGTCCGATTCGCTGGCCGCCCGCATGTAATGCTTCCAAATCCGCCCATGCGGCGGTTGAGTCCCATGCAGGCGCTGGACCACTAAGTGAGCTGCTTCATGGATCAAAACCGGCCGCACCTCTTCGGGGTGGCGGGCCAGCAGGAGCGGGTTCAACTCGACCATCATGTCGGCGAAGACCGCACGACCAGCCGACGTCCGCAAGCGTGGGTACCAGCGCCATTGAATGGCGGCGGTCAAGTCGAGCACGTCCCATAGCGCCAGCACCGCATCCAATTCCATACGAATGCGTTCGGCAGGCCATTCGGCCACCAACTCTTGGACCTCAGGGTGGTTGCGCAGAAATTCCGGGCTCAAACCCTGCTGCCGACCTGCCTTGCTCAAGCCTTTCGACCTCCGACCCAGATCGAACCGACCGTGTTATCACTTCGCAATTCCACTAAATCGGCGCGCAGTCCATCTTCAAAGCGGCCGCAGTCGCCGAGCAGGCGGCCTGGCACCTCGCAACCAATGCGCACGGCTTGCGCCAAGGTCAGCGCACCATCACGCACCCGGCGCATCAGCAGTTCAGGTAGAGAATCCAAAGTGCCGCAGAGTTCGTCGCGCTCGTTGCGGGCAACCGGACCATCGCGGTGAGCAGGCTGGCCGCCAGCGTCGAAATTGTCGGCGGGAAGACCAGCGTGACTGAGGTTGTCGGACACGGCCATCAACTTGTTGCGCATCGCCGAGGTGTTCGCCCACAGGCGCAGCGTTTCCGGCGCCACGTGGATCGAATCTGGAATCACGGCGACGTAATCCGCCCGCCCTTCCATGGCAAAGCCAATCGGCCCCGGCTCGCGCGCGGTGAGGGGAATGACGCGATTGCCAAGGTGCGTCATAGCGACCGGTCCGTTGGCGGCGTCCGCCTCGCTGTGCACGTATTCGGCGGCGGAATGACCAACCGAAGCCATGACGTTGGCCT
>CAZMDZ010000405.1:0-3338 GCA_964565175.1 uncultured Planctomycetales bacterium | reverse complement strand
GCAGAATTTCGTTGTCAATCTCGACCATGTGATCACGAGGTTGGTCAAAAATTCCGGACCCCGGCGTGCTCTCGTCGGCAGCAATCCCCAACTGCGTCAACCGGTTCATGTGCAGCGAACCACCGGCGGTCGGCACCACGTTCAAACCAGCAGCAAAGTCACCTGGCAGCGAAAAGCCAATACCCATCCACGGTCCCAAACCATTGAAATCGCTACTGGTGAATCGATCTCCACCAATGGTGTGACCGATCACGGGGTTGCTGATGCCGCGCAGCGAAAACTCCACCTGACCATTGCGGTCGTTGCCCAAAATAAAGCCGAGCATCGCCGGGTTGTGCGAAGCCTCGGTCAGGTCGACGGCACCTGCCAAACCAGATCCGGCCAAGCCCGCCATTCGTGGGGAGTCTCCAGTCACTTCGCCTCCTGCTTGGGCGGAGGCAAAAGTGGTGATACCTGGGTAAAGGCAGCTAAGAGCGATCAGTCGTTTCATGTAGGGGAGCAGGAGCAAGGAGAGGATGGTCGGCGCGAGGCCGGAGGGACGCGAAAGTGAAAAGCGCGGGTCAACCGTGTGGGGCTTTGGCGCGCAGGAATTCCACCAGGTCCGCCATGTCCGGTGGCAGTTCCGACCGGAAGGTCATTTGTTCCCCAGTGGCGGGATGTTCAAAGCGCAAAGCCTTGGCGTGGAGCAGAGTCCGTTCGACTTCTGGGTACCCAGCTGGAAGCATGCCCAAACCATAATTGCGCGCCCGATAAATGGGATCGCCGATGATTGGGTGGTCCAACGAACGTAAATGAGCGCGGATCTGGTGCTTGCGGCCGGTCCGTGGGCGCAGCCGGAGCAAAGTGAAGCCGTCAAATCGCTCAACAACTTGGTAGAAGGTGGCGGCGTC
Source organism: uncultured Planctomycetales bacterium (assembly GCA_964565175.1). Taxonomy (GTDB): domain Bacteria; phylum Planctomycetota; class UBA1135; order UBA1135; family UBA1135; genus JACNIZ01. The sequence continues at coordinate 2,448 of CAZMDZ010000405.1, read as the reverse complement.
TCGACTGCCAGGATCGAAAGACTTCGTGACTTTGACCAAATTCGGCCGCCTTGGATCCGACATCAGCCGTTTTTCGATCCAATCCGACTCGAAACGCGGTTCCCCGTAAACCACCGTCTGGTATTCCTTGGCGACGGTGCGATCGGCGAACTGTTGCATGACGTCGGCAAAGGCAGCTTTTTCCTTGCCGACGACACAAATTCCACTGGTATCGCGGTCCAAGCGGTGAATGATGCCCGGCCGCTCCGCGCCTTGGCCGATAGGTAGCCCATTGCCATATTTCTGGACTAGCCAAGAGGCTACGGTTGGCTGAGTATCCCCAAACGAAGTCGCGTGCATGACCAAACCAGCTGGTTTGTCGATGACAGCCAAATGTTCGTCTTCGAAAAGGATTTGCGGTTCTAAGGGAGAGCCCTGCTCAATCACCAGCTGCCGCGGTGGTTTGAGCTCGATCCAGTCGCCGAGTTCGACCGGAGTACCAGGAGTGGGGACGACGGCGCCGTTGATCGTTACACGACCGTCGCGGATCCAGGTTCCCAATCGGGAACGCGAAACACCGCTTTGGAGCAGTTCTAGGGCAGCCACATCCAATCTTTGGCTGGCATGGTCCTCCGGCACCTGGGCGCGAAGCGTATCAGGAAGGGTCGACATGATCAGGAAACCTACAAGGCTGAACAGTCTAAAGGTGCCATAGGTCCTGTCGGCCGCCTTCCCACGCGGACCTTCGCGGCATCAACCAGTTTGGCCGATTGGCCAGTTTCGGTTAAGCTGTCCGGCCGTTTTTTCACGGAAACCCTCGAATTGTGATCATGTTCACGCCCTCGCTCCTGCTCCTGTTCGTTGCCCCCAGCCTGGATGCGGCCGCTGTGTGCGCCCTCCAGTCGGCACTGTCCCTTGCTCCGACTCCGGTAGCTCTGGCATTGCCTGACCAAGGAAGCGGCAAGAGCAAAAAGTCCAAACAAGCCGCCAGCACCGAACGCCCCTCGTTGGCTCAGGTGGATGGCCTGATCGAAATCCCCAAAGGCAAAGTCAAGCAGGGCGTCTCAGAGAAGGATGCCGCCAAGGAAATTAAGGAAAAGCCTGATTCTGCTCAGCCGTTCGGCGCCAAAGTGGGAAATCACACTGAGCACCTCGAGCGCTATTTCATCGGCCCGACTGAGGTCACCAATGAGATGTACATGCGTTACGTGAAGGACACTGGCGCAATGCCCCCACCTTCCTGGGCAAAGTTCACTCGCGACCAGCGCTTGGCCATCATTCAAGAAAACCAGAAGAAGAATCCTGAGTTTGTCTTCGACGAAGCCAACCAAGCGAGATGGTGGCAGGATCACTGGCAAGACGGCGAAGTGAAGTGGGACATCTCGCCTGAACAATCCTTGATGCCCGTCGGCTTTATCAGCTTTCGCGATGCACAGGGTTACTGCAAGTGGGCTGGCCTGCGCCTGCCAACCGAGTCCGAGTGGACTCGCGCTGCCCGCGGCGACAAAAACACACTTTTCCCCCACGGCGCCAAGTACGACCCCAAGTCTTTCGCCCACGAAGAAGCCAAGCCTCGCAACCTTGCCCGCAAGATGGTGCCAGTTTCTTCTCTGTCCGCGCGGTCTAGTTTTGGTCTAGCCGACATGAGCGGCAACCTGTGGGAATGGACAGCCAGCCCTTATCGCCCACTCACTGGCTACGAGAACTTCAGCGTCAAAACCAATGCTGGCAACGTCGCTGTGGCCCCGAACTGGGACGCAGCCTCCCGCATCATTAAGGGTGGAAGCTACTACAACCAACACGATGCTTGCACCGTAGACACACGCGTCGGACTTCAAACGGATACCCGCGCAACAGTCCTCGGCTTCCGCGTGGCAAGCTCCGCTACACCATGCGAGAACGCCGCCATGCTCGCTTTGACCGACGTCAGCAGTGCGCTACTGGGTGGCGACCCGGCGAATTTGCTCGATCCACTGAAAACTCTTGGATTAGAGATCCGTCGCACCGTGCCCGAATCGGAGCTGGAGGGTTCGCGAGGTGAACCAAAGAAGCCGCTGCCAACTTCTCAACTGCCAGAGGGCTACCGCGTCTTTGACCGTTACGACTGCTTGGCAGCGATTCCGCTGCGTGACTTGAACATCAAGAAGGGCAAGCTGGAACGCACCGTCGAAGAGCAAGGTCCAATTGTCGTCGGCGCCATGCACTCCACCGTTGCCTTTGAAAAGGCTGGCACCTTGGCAGGCACTTACTTGATGATGTATGTGCCCAAACTACTTCCCGAGACCATTCTGGACCTCAAAGCCACCTTGCCACCCAAGGATATGATCGAGGACTACGAGCCAAAGGAATTGGCCGAAGGCGACATCCCGATCACCGACTTGTGGCCGAAGATGGAAGGCTTGACCCTGAAGCCGGAACAGGAGTACATGCTGCTGGTCGACAAAGACAACAACGGTGTTGGCCTGCTGC
>CAZMDZ010000404.1:0-3357 GCA_964565175.1 uncultured Planctomycetales bacterium | reverse complement strand
CGTAGAAGGACTTCTCCTCCATATCAATCCCCATCTCGCCGAAGGATTCCTTCTCTTTATGCAGCGCGTGGATCAGCTCGATCATCTCCTCAAAGAATCCCTCCAGCACTTCACTGCGCAGCACGTCCTTCTCGTCGCGCTCGTTGTATTTGTTCACCAGCGCCTGGAACTGCTTGGAGAAGTCAACGCCCTTGATCTTGGTGATCTACTTGATGTCCTCGATGGCGCGTTTGAGCAGTTGCTGGAGCAGCTTGATCTTGGTGTTGGGCAGTTTGACGTTCTCGATCTTGGCGGGGTAGTCGTCCCCGAAGGTGTCGATCTCTCACCCCAGCCGACTCACCATGCACTTGGCTTCTGAATAAACCCCTTGTCCGGCAAATGGATGCGATTGGGGAATTGGTGGGCTGAATAGATCTTGGGTTTGAGTCGCCAGAAGAAACCCGCGTCGCGTTTCAGCTCTTCGGAAACACGGCGAAAGGGAAAAGCCACTCCGAATTGTTTTTCGGGGAAATGAACTCGTGCAGTTCGCAATGCGGGAGCCAAGTCCGAATCTCCGGAGACAAGGACGACTGTGTCGGTTGAAGAATCCATTCCTGCTTCCATCAACGCAACTGCAATGGCCACGTCGGTTTCCTTTTCTTCGTAACGGAAGAAGCGCTGGCCACATTCCTTGCAAGCTATTCGGCAAGGTTTGAATCGGCCAAGGTGAATGTTGGCGCCGACGGACTCGAGAGCGTTCAGATATGCCTGATGCCTTTCAATTACACCAGGGTCCTGAGCCAGACGATGATTTGCCAGTGCCGAGAAATAATGCAGTCGATGCAACACCGGATTGCCCCCAATCAAATTGGGATATGAAAGTAAAAGTGAATGAAGATCCAACCATTTCAAGCACTTCTCTTCCTGAAATCCCGCATCGACCAAGGAATGGTAGACATTAAAACCATCCACCAGAAAGGTGACTCGTTTCATAAAAAAAATCCCCCCGGGTCGCAACCCGGAGGGGGCCGCCTGCCCGAAGGCAACGACGGTGGGGAGCTGAAGCTAGCTCCCGAGTAGAAGGTGATTGTAACCATTTATCGGCGGATTCTGGCCATGGGTTTCAGGCCTTCCTACTAAGCAGACGGGTTCAGGCTGAATTGGTTACAGATTTCCCAGCATAAGCGGAGACCGGGACAACGCCCTAAAGCTGATCGTACTTAACCGCCGAGCCGAGCGCCTTATCATCCACCACCGTCTTCACCTCCTTGGCGAGCTTGATCAGCTTGTCCTCGGGGTACTCGAAATTGTTTGTATGGGCGAGTGATTTAAGAATGTCACAAAAGGACTTCTCCTCCATATCAATCCCCATCTCGCCGAAGGACTCCCTCTCTTTATGCAGCGCGTGGATCAGCTCGATCATCTCCGCAGAAAATCCCTCCAGCACTTCACTGCGCAGCGAAGTGTGTCAATCCAATGCCAAGGCTCTTAAATCTCGAACGCGCTCCGGTATGCTCCCGCCGGGAATATCGCCTTGGCTTGCGAGAATAGATGGATGGGTGTCGACGTCGGCCTCAACTCTATCCAGGAATCGAATGAGATCACCACGGGTGGGTTCAGGTGCGGAAAAATCATGCCCAGATGCGAGCAAGGTTGCCATGCGGAAGACATCGTTGCGGTGCTTTTTGATATCGGAAGACTGGACCTTATCCCCCGCTTCTCTTCTTCCCGACAAGTCCAGGAATGCTCTTGCCTTAAGCAATATAAGCCCAAATGGCGTTAGGCAAGAAGCACCGTCTAGGACTTGCCGATGAGTTCGCACCACATGCAGGATGTCTTCACCAAGCAAGATCACTGACAGGTCGGACAAGTCTTCGTCGGTAGGCATGAGGGCGATGGTTTGCCCCTCTGGGGGTTCACCTAATGGTCGGCCAAGTAATTCCAGCATGGCTGGGTAGTTGGCATTCTTCGGATTCTGAAATCGATAACGAACTGGCTTGCCGTCTCCCCGCTCCCCGCGCTCGTATCCGCCTTCCGACAGGAAGCTCCAAAAATGCTGCACGAAATCGGGGTTGATGCTGTGAGCGGTCAACACCACGTCAAGATCTTTGGTGACGCGCGGGTTGAAGCCTGCATTCTCCAAATGCAAATACACAGCTCCACCGCCGATCAGCACATACTGGTCTTGGTGTTCGGCGAATGCTTGTGCAAAAACAGGAAGACCCTTTACCACGACAGGTTGTCCAATAGATCCTCGAGTGCACCTTGCACTCGTTCATTGGCATCATCCTTCAAGGACAAGAACAAGGACAAGGGATCAACACTCTCGCCTTTCGCCAGCAAGCCTGGGTCATATTCCCAAACCTCCAATTTGATTTTGGCAAACTCAATATGCTCGGCCACCGCCAACCCTTGGGGTTCCTCTGCTTGGCGTAGTCGGTCCCCGTGAATGGCGCGCACTGGAGTCCCGCCTGAGCTGATCATGCTGCGACTTGATAGGGCGCTGATTCCAGAAACCCATACCCGGTAGTTTTCCGGAAGCTGGGTCTGGCTAATTGCGACAACACGACTCCAGGGTCTGCGAAGTTTCGGCAACGCTTGTTCCCATAAGGAACGGCCGTGTTGCTCAAAAGCAAGGCGCTTGCTTCGCCCTTCGCGACTAATGGCGGCCAGTCCCGCCGCCTGCAGTTGGCGGCTGGCTTGAGTCATGGCCATCGCGGAATAGCCGAGTTGATGAGCCAGCGCGGAAAGGCTGCGCTCCTCCACGTCGTGCCAAAGCAAGTGGCGCAGGAGGACGACTTGGGCACTCCAAGTCAGGAATGATGGTGGTGGTTCTGGAGCGGCTTCTTCTCGTTCGCGCAGATCCACCCAGTAATGAGGAAGGAATATTTGCCGCCCAATCACCACGAAGGAGATTCGTGCCTTTACGAGGTGACTTCGCAGGTAGGACGGAAGGTGCTCGAAAGCTAGGACTAATAGGGAGGCATCGCTGGCTGAGCGCAAAGCTTTGTAATCAGCCTGGAGGCGCTTGAGGCTTGGACCCTCATCCAATTCCGGCCTCGCCAGGGCAAAGGTCATTTGCTCGCCAAGGATCTCCCCCCCAATGAGGTCATAGCTTTTTGCCAAATATGCTGGCATTTGGCCTTTTTTTCGACCTGCTGGCTTGAGCAGTGCGCTGGCACCAGTGGCACTGGCCAGGTACTCGCTGAGAGCTTGGATGGGTTGCACTGACACAGATTAAAGTCGAAGTTGTCACTAAAGTCAAGGGCTTTATCGTCAAATTTCCACTTTACCCTAAGCGTTTAGCCCATCACTCCATCCGCCCCGTAAAGGACTCAGCCCGTACGGTACCTCTTAAAATTCTCCGCCTGCTCAAAG
>CAZMDZ010000403.1:0-3363 GCA_964565175.1 uncultured Planctomycetales bacterium | reverse complement strand
TCGTTGACCTTAAAACGCACCGCTTTGCCGTCGGAGCCGCCGATTTCCATCCAGCAGCCGCGTTTGGCGCAAACGCCAATGACGATGCCGTTGACCGCAACTGTTTGATCCTTGTAGGAGTGGCGGTTGGCCAGCAGTTCATCCACTGTGATCACCTTGGCCGAGGTCAATTCTGCCCCATAGTCCTTGGTGTCGCCGCTGAGCACGCCCGAATCCGTGGAAATTCCGACGGCCGGAGTTTGCGTATTGGCTGGAGGGAGGTCGGAACTCTCTTCCCCGCCACATGCAGTCAAGCACGGAACGCAAGCCAGCAAGGCTGCGCGAACGATCCAGGTAAAAGATGGGGAGGGGGTGTGTTTCATCGGCAAAATTATCTCAGCGCTTCTTCACTTTGGAAGAGCTTTCCGATAACTCCGCTGAATCCAAACACAAGCATGTAATCCTCGGCGTCGTCATCGAGGCCGACCTGGATCGCCGCTTGTAGCTCCAGCTGGGGCAACCACTTGAAGCCGCCACCGAAACCAGCGTAGAACGCCGTCGTGCTCTCGCTGGGTACATATCCAGCACTACCCTCGACAAATAGTCGAGTGCGATCATTTGCCCGCCAACTCGCCGCCACAATCGCGCCGTGTTCGGTGTCGATGGAATCACTGCCGGATTCCCCCAAAAGCGCCAGCTCATAAGTGCCCACCAACGAAAAAGCGCCGACCGATTGCCCCACACTCGTGGCCAATAAAGTATCGCTTTCGCCGCGCCGACTCGACGACCCAGCACTTCCCGACGGCAACCGCGATTCCATTTCGACAATCGCGCCCACTGCGGAATCGGCGGCGTCGGCAACTTTGACTTTGGCGCCCAAAATGACATCCCCAGCGCCGCGGTGACGGGAGCCACCGCTGCGCACGCTCACGAACGGCTGCCAGGCCACCGCCAGTTCGACGTTTTCCACCGCGCCAAAGTTGAGCTTCACTTTGCTCTTGGCGAACTCACTGGGATCGGTTTCCAACATGCCTTCCATTTCCACCTCGCCGAAGCCCGCAGTGCCCACGCCCACGGTTTTCGAGATATAAGGCGTGTTGACAAATTCCGATTGACTTCCCCCTTCGGTCATGGCGCAGGATCCGAGGAAGATGCTGGCAAGGATTGGGGCTGAGGCGAAGGCTCTGGTGTTCATGGCTTTTGGGGTCCAGGGGGGACGACGATTCTTGCGCTATGTTTTAACAGTGGAACTATTTGCGTTTACCAAAACTAGCTCTTGTCACGGTTATGTCACGGGTTAATCATTCAACTCCACCACACGCAAACCTTCCCTCCAGAAAAATTCAACGATTCATGAGCTCGACCTCGAAGTCGCTGCTTCCCTCCATTGCATGGGGTAGCGTGCTTAGCGGATCGGTTTTGGCATTGGCATTGTTCGGAGGCTCGTCTGCTCAAGCGGCAGATAAGTCCCCAGGCGACCCAATCAAGCCAGCTCCTGATCAGCAAGCCGCCGTTCATGAGGCTTCCACCGCCATCGGTGGCAATCCTCAGGCAACGACTGCCGAGGAAGCCCACAAGGGCACCCACCCGAACATGGCGCCAAACGGTCCGCAGACTTTCTTCCGCGACCCGGGTTCCATCGAAATCGCCGACCAAACCTGCGGCCAGTGCCACCCAGGCTATGCCTACAGGGTTCAGCGCTCATTGACGAACACCGAGGCTGGCAAGATTCAGGGCAACCTGCACACTTGGGGCATCGAAGAGGTTCAGAACCACAACGTGCCATGGGGTAACTACGACGTTCAGGACCCAGATGGTTCGGTGCCAAGCGTCGGTACTCAGGAGTACAAGGACTACATGACGGCAATGATTGCTGCCCACCCGAAGCAGTTCCCAACCGAACTAAAGATGGTGCCGCAGCCCAGTGTCGAAGAAATCGAAGCCGATCCAAAGCTGGCTGGTTTCACTTACCAGCGCCAGCAGTGCCAACGCTGCCACGTCGGCGCTCGTGGTCGTGAGAAGCGCGCGGCATGGGTTGCTCCGCTTGCCACATTCTTTACGGCAACGAGGGTTTGTACGAAGGCAACGATCCAACCATCGATAAGACCGAGAAGGGTCACCTGCTGAAGCACACCATTTACGGTACGCGCAAGGCTGGTGGCGGTATTCCGGTCGAGACTTGCAATGGCTGTCACAACCGCGGCAAGCGAATTGGTGTCACCTATCAGGGTTTGATGGAGTTCCCTTATGGTTCGCCTTACGACGCCGCCGGGAATAAGCAGCCTAAGCTGCACACCAAGAACTATTTGTTCATCTCCGACGACCTGCACCACCAAGTTGCTAGCCGCCCGGGCAACCCAGATGGCGGCATGTTGTGCCAAGACTGCCACACCACCATCGACATGCATGGTGACGGCAATATCTTCGGTACTACCCTGGCTCAGGTTGAAATCGAATGTCAGGATTGCCACGGCACCCCCGAGAAGTACCCGTGGGAATTGCCACTGGGTTACTCCGAAGAGTTTGGTCGTGATCTAGGCGACGTCGGCCGCGGTTTGTTCGAAATGCCTTTGATGGAAACCATGCAGTTCGCCACTCTCTACGATGGCGGCGACGGCTTCCTCAAGACTGCGCGCGGCAACCCCTTCGGCAACGTTGTGCGTAAGGGCAACAAGGTCATCATGCACTCGGCAACCGGTAACGACTTTGAAGTTCCGGTCCTTGCGGAGCTGAGTCGCACTGATGGCTGGAAGAGCCCCGACGCGAAGGTTGCGATGGAGTCGGTGCAGAAGCACGGCGACGACCTTGAGTGTTACGCCTGCCACGCTTCGTGGGTGCCGCAGTGCTACGGCTGCCACGTGCAGGTGAACTACGGTAAGGACAGCAACGGCAACCCGTACGAGGATGTCGACTGGGTGGCTTCGGTCAACAGTCGCACTCCGGATGGCGAAACCGCTGAATCCCCACTGGGCACTCCGGGCATCAAGAGCCCCGGCAAGGTGTTCGAAACTCGCTCCTACCTGCGTTGGGAAGAGCCGGTTCTGGGTATCAACGGTGAAGGTCGTGTCACTCCTCTGATGCCTGGTTGCCAGGTGGTGTTCACTGTCATCGGTCGCGATGGCGAAACCAAGGCCTTGAACATGACGTCGCGCTCTGCCGACGAAGCCAAGCAATTGGGTCAGACCCGTCTGCCGTTCGGTTACGACATGGCTCCGGTTCAACCGCACTCCGCTCAGCGCAAGGCTCGTACTTGTGAGAGTTGCCACAACAACCCGAAAGCACAGGGTTACGGCATCTCGGGTGGTGTGTTCCAGACTCGCTACGCCGAGGACATCATTGAAGATCTGATGGATCAACGGACCGGCAAGCCGATTCCGAAGAACT
>CAZMDZ010000402.1:1825-3381 GCA_964565175.1 uncultured Planctomycetales bacterium | reverse complement strand
TTGACCGATGGCGTGAAGTACATGATTGAAAACCTGGGTGTGGATGCGGAGCGCGTCGGCATTCACGGGTGGAGCTTCGGCGGCTTTCAAACGCAGATGTGCATGTACTCCGAACCCGATGTTTTTGCCGTTGGCATTGCGGGCGCTGGGCCTACCGAATGGGAAAACTACAACTCGTGGTACTCGACCGGAACCATTGGCAAAAGCCGCGAAGGGCAGACCGATTTGAAGAAGTATTCGCTGCTACCTTTGGCGAAAAACTTGAAAGGCAAGCTGCTGTTGGTGCACGGCATGGAAGACAGCAACGTGTTGTACCAAGACACCGTGCGCGTTTACGCCGAGCTGCTCGAGGCCGGTAAGGAAGCCAATGTGGAATTGTTCCTCGACCCATCCGGCGGTCACGGGCTAGGTGGTCACGTCAAGCGTTTGGGCCGTTACCGCAAGTACGAAGAGTTCTTGCTTCGCAGTCTGGGCGACGGCTTGCCGGCAGCTGCATCGGCGTCGAATTAGTGCTCTGGAATTGCAGGCGGCCTAGGCATTGCCTTGGCCGCCTGTTGCATTTTCTCCCGTTAAAATGCGTGGAGTGAAAAAGTTCTCTGCATTTGAGTCTTTGTACGCATCGGTTTGCAAGTTGCCGGTGACGGTGGAGGCGTTGTCATTGTCGCGCGATGAACTGGCCACGGCTGGCGGCTGGGTAAGGCGTACCACTACGGTGGAGTTGCATGGAGCCGGTTGCACTGGGCGAGGGGAAGATGTGAATTACAGCGGGCCAGAGCAGGAGCTGTTCGCAGCAAGCACCCCAGTCGTTCCCTTCGGCAAATATTCCTCTTTCGATGCATTCAGTCATGCTCTGGATGAGGTCGAACACTCTTGGTTCGCTGCACCGCCAGCTCAATCGATCTCGCGTCTTTATCGCCGCTGGGCTTTTGAAAGTGCAGGCTTGATGCTCGCGTTGGAGCAAGCGGGGACCAGCCTGGCGGAGCTTTGGAGGATGGAAGCATCGCCGCTGCGCTTTGTTGCATCCACCGGTCTAGGCAATCCCGCGTCTACCCAAGTCTTGACCGACATGCTCAAGGAACACCCAGACTTGGAATTCAAGATCGACTACTCCGAGCATTTCCACGACGCCCTGCTCGAAGACTTGGCCAAGTTCCGAATCGCGTGCGTAGATTTAAAAGCCCATTACCACGGCGATTTCAGCGGACCACCGGTGGACGCCGACCGTTATTGCGCCGTCGCCCGCGCACTGCCACAGGCTTTATTAGAAGACGCTGGCCTTGAGGCCCTGCCCGCATTGCTGGAATTCCAAAGTCGTTTGAGTTGGGATTACCCGATCCGCTCCGCCGCCGACGTCTTGCAAATGCCCGCCACCTCGTGGCTGAATATCAAGCCGTCTCGCTTTGGCATGCTGAGTGAGTTGCTCCGCGTTATTGAACTTGCCAAGGCGCGCGGCATCCAACTCTATGGCGGCGGCCAGTTCGAGCTGGGAGTTGGGCGCTTGCAAGCTCAGGAATTTGCAAGTTTGCTTTACCCGGATGGACCCAATGACCTCGCGC
>CAZMDZ010000402.1:0-1815 GCA_964565175.1 uncultured Planctomycetales bacterium | reverse complement strand
GCGCCGAGTAGTTTTCATAGGTGATGGGGCAGCTCAGCCCTTCATTTTCAGCTTGGATCGCGTTTGAAGGGTTAGGATAAACCAGTGAAGCATTCGTTGATTATTCTTCTCCTGGTTATCACCGCCTACTCCTGTTCGAAGGGAGCAGATCTGGAGTCGCGCAACAAAGTCGGTTGGGCTCCACTCACCTTCGCCGCTCGTGACGGTCACGCTGACGTCGCCGAATTGCTGTTTAGCCGCAAAGCTAACCCCAACCCTCACACCATCGATGGACCGCCACCCGTGCACCTGCTCGCTCGCAAAGGATTCACGGATGCAGCCAAAGTATTTGCCGCCAACGGAACCGACGTCACTGCGCTGGATAATGGGGGAACATCAGCATTGTTTTTTGCGGCTACTAACGGCCATGTGGAAATGACCAAATGGTTATTGGGGCAAGGGCTGGATCCCAAGGCCGCTGATAACGGCGGTGCAACCGCGTTGCATGGGGCGGCGCTGGACGGACAATTGTCAACGATCAAAATTTTGCTCGAGGCAGGGGCTGACCCCAATTCGAAAAGCAGTGATGGAGAAACCCCCTTGCATTGGGCAGCCAACAACTCGCACCAAGAAGCCATGGATCAGTTAATCGAAGCTGGCGCCGATCCAAACGCCGAAGATAACTATGGAACTACACCCACTGATGCCGCCGATCGTGCTGGCAAAAAATAATCATGCTGAAAGTCATCACTATTCTGTTTTCATTTATTTGGATATGTTTCGCGGCTTATTTTATGGCGGTTTTCCGCGCCTTTGAAATGTCTCCCTGGATTGGCCTAGTCGGCCGTGGCCTACTTCTTGCAACTATCTCCGCAATCATTCCAACCGCAATTCACTGCATCCGAACCGATGGGGCGGGAAAAAGGGTGATGAGCTACCTTGCTATACATGCGATGATTCCCCTTCTTGTCGTGGAAGGATGGTTTCTGTTGGAGGAAGTAGGCTTCCGAATCGATGTAGCTCAGCAAGTTGAATCAGGCGGCGAACCCTATCTGATGCAACAGCGACGGGCCCCATTCCGCGGTTTCCTCATGATCTATTATTATGGCGAGTACGACATTGTGGATTAATCCATGACGAATCGGAGGTCACTATGGATGTCGGCATGAGAGTCCGGGTTGGCATTGCAAACGCAATCGTTGCATTTTGGTTGCTTGCAACGATTCCATTGGCGGCAATCATCCGAGCATTTGAGCCGAGTCATTTTCTGGGCATGATGATCCTGTTGGTGATTTATTCCAGCGTCCTTGCGATCATTCCTACAGGGCTGATTTACTACGGTCTGCGCGTTTATCGCAAACACTCCATCCGGCTACTCATCCTCTTTTCGCTTGTGCCAGCCGTCCTTGCCGAAATCTGGTTCCTGCCGGAGGAAATCAGCTTTCACCTTTGGGTCGGGGGGCAACTCGAGCAAAGTGACGAAACCGAATTTTGGCGAAGTCGAAGGTGGCCGTTTGAGATGTTCAGCATGGGCTATGCTGAAGAGAGTGGCTACATCGTGATGGATTAATCCACTCGACCTATTACCTCGCGTGGTTAAGCTCGAATTCGCATGCCCCCCACGCCACCTCCTGCTGATCCCTCCCATTCCAGCGGCGACACGACCTCGCCTAGCCAACTGCCCAGTGCGCCGCGTCATTCCAAATCGCGGCCGCCGGCGGGCGGATTGACTCAAGAGCAGCGCGACCAATATTGGTGTCGGAATTTGCGCTTGCTCGGAGGCGTGCGGGTGATCTGGGCGGCGGACAGTTTTGGCTGCGGCATTTTGCTGCACCC
>CAZMDZ010000401.1:0-3398 GCA_964565175.1 uncultured Planctomycetales bacterium | reverse complement strand
CGAAGCTGCTTTGACTTTGAAGCGAAGTCCCGCCCGCTCCTACCGAGGCGAACAACTGTTGTCCAAGCGCAACGTAGGGAATCGTCGCTTGCCCATTGGTGATCCAAGCGGACCGAAAGGGTATCGAAAGAGAAGGAACGCCATCCATCACCAGTGGGATTGACATCAGTGCGTGGATGAGCTCACCCTGGCCAACCTTCCAGCCGACTGCTTGAATTTGAACCGAACCTGTTGGCGGAATGGTCAACTCGATGGGGGAGGATGGTGGCTGGAAGCGATCGAACTCTGCCATGATTGGAACTTTGGAAAGGATGTTCAAGCGCACGCTAATCGCTGGCTTGTGCTGGTTCAAATCAACAGGCGCGGGCAGCTTGAGCCGAGCGAATCCCTCAGCATCGGTCGTGGCTTCATTGAGAAAAAGCTGGGATGGGTCGTGCAAGGCAACCGGAGCTCCCTTGACCGGTTTACCAGCGGAATCGATGACTCGTACCGGAACGGTTGGAACGCGATCGATCACCAAGTCAATCTCATTTCCGTCGCCGAGATTGCCGTGGCTAATGGATTGGGGGGTGTAGCCAAAATGATGACCTGTGCTGCCGACTAGAAATAAATTCCCTTCCGGTGAATGGATCCTAACTTTTCCATTTTCCCCCGCTCGGTAGCAGTCTGCGACGGGTGGAAGCAAGCTCGTTCCAGTGGTGGTCAGTTGCTTCTTGAGCACCTTCTCATTGATCGTGGTTTTTGCCAGGTCGACGACGTAAACCTCGGCGTGCGGAATGGGTTTGTTGCCGTTGCTATTCAACACCGTGATCAATGGCCCACGTCTTGTTGGTGCATGGAACCGAATCCCCGTACTTGAGATTTCCTCCGATTGGGATAAGGGAACCGAAGTCCGACTAGGCTCGCTTGTGTGCTCAGGAGAGCCTGCATTTGCTGCCGCGGCCGCGGAGCTAATCTCATTTGGTTGCGGATCTTCTGCTTCCACCACCGCATCATCCAACGAGTCCACCAACGGCTGCCATTGCATCCAAGTTGCAATCAATACCATCACTAACGCTGCCACCCAAGCAGCTGGCGACGTCAACCACTTTGCCGCCGTAACACTTGCTGCCGACGTTCCCCATTTCCCCGCCATCATCGGAGTCGCCAAAACCTGACAACGCGTACGCCATTGTGAACCAAGGTCGTCGGCGAGGGCGAGGCGTAGTTTTTCCAATCCGCGAGTGATGCGCGCTTTTGCATTGGTCTCCGAAACTCCTTGCCGCTGAGCAACTTCACGCACTGGAAGCTCCTCAAAAAAGCGCAAGTAAACCGCCCCTGCATAGGGCTCCGGCAAATTGGCTACCGCCGTCGCCAATCCTTTAAAGGTCTCGATCCGACCCGCCAACTCGCCTGGCGCAAGGGAACTTTCTTCCTTCACCAATGCCGCCAACTGGTCATCCCCCTTCCGCCTCCGGGCCTGCTCCCGCCAACCGGTGCCCGCCACGCTACGCACCACCGCCGTCCACCAAGAGCGCAAATTCCGGCCATGCTGCGGCGGACGCTCCAACGCCATCAGCCAAGCTTGCTGCTCAATGTCATCCGCCGCGCTGGCATCCGCCGCCAAAGAATGCGCCAACGCATGCACCCATCCACTGTGAGCGAGCAACGCGTTGAGGTCCGGCTTGTTATCAGGCATCGTCATGATTTTTGCACCATCAATGCGGGATCACAGCCAAACCGCACAAGAAATCCCCCCAACTTCCTGAAACCGTGCAAATGAACTAGGGTCCGTAAAGACCAATCCTGTCAATCGGGATCGGGTACCAAGGGAACAGCAGCGGCTTCAGGGACTCAACGGTGTTCCCGTGCACCTCTGAGTCGCCCTCACGGTTGGCCAGGAAAACGCCTCGGCCGACGCTACCCCATTTACCGAGGCCGAGGCGTAAGTTGCCGACCAAATAGTTGTGGTTGTCGTCGCCCTCAAGCTGGTTGCGGACCTTTGGGTAGCGGCGCTGCCAAGCTTCCGATTTCCACGGTGTGGTGTTGAGCATTTGCTTGCTGTGCGGGTGGCCGAGTACGGCGTCGCTCCAAGCTTTTCCGGCGATGGAGCGGCCGGAAAACGCTTGGTCCCAATCGACAATCAGATTGCCTTCGACCCAATTGTCGGTTCCACGATTGAATTGAACACTGCCAAAATGCGAGCCGCGGCCGCCGCCTCGGAACAAGTTTTCGGTCGTCATGAAGCCGCTAATGAAATCGTCGTGGCGCACGGCAGCGGCGCCGTACGATCCACCGGTCTCACCAGCGACGCGTTCAAAGTCGTTCCAGCGGATGACATTTCCACGGTAAAGCGGGTTGGCCCACATATCAATCACGCCTTGATCTCCGGACTCGTAAACGCATCGCCGGAAACGATTCAATTCGATCAAGGCGTCGCAGGCCTCAATGCGGATGGCGCTGCTGGGGATGTCGGCGAACAGTGTTCCGTGTAACAAAAAGATGTCGCAGTTGATTTAGTCATTCAGCGGCACCTCATCTTCACTTCAGCGCCCACTTGGGCAGGAGAAAGAGGATGGGCACATCTAAGAAACGAGGATCAAAGCGCCCCGCTGGCGGAGAGAGAGCCGCGGGAGCGGGTCGAAAGAAGCCAGCGGGGCGGCGCTTTAGCGTCGCTCAAAAGCTAGACCTTCTTCGCAAATACGAAGCGTGTGGAAAGACCATGCGTGAGTTTTGTGACGAGCACAGCGTCGGCAACGCTTGGCTATCTTCCTTCAAATCAACTAGCCCGTCGATGCTTCTGGACTTCCTTCTTTAGACGACTCCCTAGTCGATCACTTTCCAAGTCAAGTTCATAATCCATTTGCAGACCAAGCCAAAATTCAGCCGAATTCCCGAAGTACCGCCCAAGCCTAAGCGCAGTGTCTGCGGTGAGGCGGCGATTCCCATGCACAATCTCATTGATGCGTCGCGGGGGGACGCCAAGCCCACGAGCTAATGCATTTTGACTCAGCTCCATAGGAACAAGGAACTCCTCAAAAAGCACCTCACCTGGGTGTACCGGATCTAGTTTTGCTTTGGCCATCTTTTTCTCCTAATGGTAGTCAACGATTTCTACATCAAACGCATCTCCATCCAACCAACGGAAGCAGATCCGGAATTGATCATTCACGCGAATACTGTGCTGCCCTTTTCGGTTTCCTTTCAGGGCCTCCAAACGATTGGCGGGTGGAACCCGCAAATCGTTTAAATCTATCGCTCGGTGCAACATCCTGAGTTTCCTCAACGCCACGCGTTGAATATTGGCAGGAATCTTCCTGACCCGCTCACGCTGAAAAAGTCGCTCAGTCGCACGGGAGGAGAAGCTTCCATGAGAAGTTTACTCCTGTCAAGGCCGACGTGGCGGCACACTGCAGAAA
>CAZMDZ010000400.1:0-3405 GCA_964565175.1 uncultured Planctomycetales bacterium | reverse complement strand
GCTTGAAATGGGTCGCTAACGCTGTCGGCTTGGTAGTCAGCTTCTTCCAACTGCCGGCGGGTAGTCACCCGGCTAAGTTTTTCGTCGTCGACGACTAGGATGCGGAATGGATCGGAAGCAGTCATGGCGTGCTAACTCCTGATGCAACAGTTGTGGGGAGGAGGAGTTTGATTGTTGTTCCGGATCCAGTTTCGGATTCGGCTTGGATGACTCCGTCGTGCTGTTCAGTGATGCGACGGGCAATGGGCAGGCCTAATCCAGATCCTTCACCGATTGCTTTGGTGGTGAAGAATGGATCAAAAATATGTTCGATTTGCTCGCTGGATATGCCAAAGCCTGTGTCGGCTACTTCCAAAACCACGCGCTCTTCGTGGGGCGAACTCAAATATGTAGAAACGGTGACTTCGCCTTGACCTTGGCAGGCGTACACCGCGTTGTCGACCAAGTTGATCAACACTTCATTAATTTTGTCACGGTCCAAATTCAATTGCGGAATTTCCCCTAGGTCGATGCGAACCGGAACTGATTTTTTCTTGGAGCGGACGTTGATGAAGCGCATTGAATCGCGAACCAGGCGATTGAGGTCGGTCGGCCTTAGATTCATGTTGGGTTCGCGAGTTAAAGTCAGCAGCCGTTGCGTCACCAACTCGATGCGGGTGAGTGCTTCCGACATTAATTCAAGCGTCGATTGGCCATCCACACTTAACGCTTGGTTCTCGGTCCGCAACAGCTCAACGCAATTCATCGCGCCGTGGAGTGGATTGCGGATGGTGTGGGCAACTCCCGCCGACAGTTCCCCGATTCGTGCCAGCTTTTCTCTCGACAGAGCGACGCGTTCTTTTTCGCGGGCGTTTTGCTCTGCTTTGAATCGTTCGTGTTCCACTTCGTGAACGAAGTATTGAACCCCGTACATGACCAGGGTAAATGCACATAAGTAGCCACTGACAAATAGCGGCGTGCGCCATAGTTCACCGGATGGTGCTTGCTGGCCGCCGCCAATCAACAGCGGATAGTGGGGGAGCACGCCCAAGGCTTCGCCGACGATGGTGCAGCCAAACAGCAAAACTCCAACGCTGCTTTGGGTCAGCGCATTGCGGTAGGAGAGCAGCATTGCGCTAATTGCTGACAGAATGACGTAAAACATGGCGAAGGGGTTTTCGATTCCCCCGCTCCAATGCAGTAGTAAAGTCAGCAAGCACAGATCCATGCATAGCTGGATGGCAAGCAGTTGGGATTCGTCGGCAACAGTTAGTTTTGGGTTGCGGCGATGGGCCCAGAAGAAGCAAAAGTTAGCCGTGAAGATGAGGCCGACGACCGTCAGCAATTGCGGCAAGGCGGTCAGCCAACCGAAGTAAGCCGAAACCAGAACGGTGATCAGCGCGCCGACCGCTCCGAACCAACGCAGTTGAATTAACCATGCACTTTTCCCACTCAGGTACCCCGGTCTGAGGTCCCCATTTTGTGGGAAGGCTGGCAGGCTATTCATAGTCGAAGTTGTCTGACGTGCCTAAGGCGTAGAAGTTAATCTTGTGCGGCCCAAATTGATTGGCGATGATGATCAACCGTTCTGCTTGGAAGTCAGAATCCAATTCGTTTTTGAATTGATCGAGTCCCTCTTCGCCGATCCAAACGCCAGCAGGTAGGAACAGATTGTGTGGAGCCACGCCAGGGCCAGCGAAGTACATCAGCGGCTCGCCTTCAAAGTCGAGGATTTGGCAATTCTCAAAGGCGGCGTCGACGACGTAGAGCTTTTCTCGATCGAGACCAATTCCTTTGGGGCGGCCAAATTCACCCACCGTGTCCCCAGCCTTGCCGATGTGCTGGACAAAGTTGCCTTCGGCGTCCCAAACAAACACTTGGCAGAGAATGGTGTCGACCACGTAGCAAGTGCCGTCTTTGTCAATCGACAAATTGGTTGGCGCTTTATGGCTGGGTTCGCCTTGGCCGAAGTTGCGCAGTTTGTTCCGTGTAACAAAAAGATGTCGCAGTGTGGGCAAAGGCAAGCTCAGCCGCGCCCACAAATTGCTGAGTGCGGCGGTCGCCGACTTCCAAGCGCAGGGTTCCGAGTCCTTGCCGGTAGACGCCTTGGAAGCCATGGTCCGATTGACCTTGCTGCAACCGCAAGCCGATTTGGCGGTTGCTCAAAAATGGCTGGAGCAGCTGCAGCAGGTCGAGCCCAAACACCCGCGATTAGCATTTCTTCGCTGCCGATTGGAATTGATCCAAGGGCGGCCGGAGGCGGCCAAAAAGACTTTGTCGGGTTTGAGGGAACGCAATGGATTAGAGATTCAATACCTCGAAGCGAGGATCTTGGAAGTCCAAGGCGAGCAGGCCAAAGCTAGTGCAATCTACCGCGAGCAGTTAGAATCTTGCATCGTGCAAGGCACCATGGAAACGTTGGGGCAGTGATTCCCAATCACCAGTGTCGCTGACGTTTCTATGAGCCAACCGCCCTCCACCAAAGCCCTCGCTCTACCGCGCCGCGGAGAGGAGCTCGCAAACAGCTTGACCCATGGATTGGGTGCGCTGCTTGCCGTCGCTGGCCTCGTCGTGATGACGACTTTCGCCGGCCTTTACGGCGACGCCTGGCACGTGACTAGCGCCGTCATCTTTGGTAGCTCGATGGTTCTTCTTTATCTGGCGTCCACTCTTTATCACGCCATCCAAAGCCCGCGCGCCAAGCAGATCTTGCGCGGCTTTGATCACTCCGCCATCTTTTTACTCATTGCCGGAACCTATACCCCGTTCACTTTGGTGAGCCTGCGCGGACCTTGGGGATGGACCTTATTCGGCATCACTTGGGGCTTAGCCTTATTCGGCATTTTTGCCCAGGGCGGGATCTTGCGCAAGTACGGCGTTCTGCGCGTATTACTTTACCTGGCAATGGGTTGGGTGGTTGTATTTGCAGCTAAACCACTCTTGACCAGCCTCGATCCTGGCGGCTTGTGGCTGCTGGCATTGGGCGGCCTGTGTTACACCGCGGGCATCTTTTTTTACGCCTCGAAGCGCATTCCTTTTGCCCACGCCATTTGGCACATGTTCGTACTCGCCGGCACCATTCTGCACTTCTTCGCCGTGCTGTTTTACGTCATCCCACTAAGCTAGCCAGCCAGCTTCGACGCCTATTCGTCGTCCGAATTCGCGGGCTTCGGCTCTTCTTTGTCCAGGTATCCCAACGCTTGCAGTTGGGCGCGCATCGCCTCGGTTAGCTCGACGGTTTCCGCGCCGGCACCAGAACTTTCGGCCAGGGCGCGCAGCGTTTCCATCCGCTGACGCAGCGCAGCGGCTTCGTCCTGCAGGGGAGTACTGGGGTGGTCGAGCAAGTTGTTTAGTTCGCCCGGATCGCGGTCGAGGTGAAACAAGAAGG
Organism: uncultured Planctomycetales bacterium; assembly: GCA_964565175.1. Lineage (GTDB taxonomy): Bacteria > Planctomycetota > UBA1135 > UBA1135 > UBA1135 > JACNIZ01. Next base: position 38 of record CAZMDZ010000400.1, on the reverse strand, counting down.
AATGAATCTGCTCGCCATCGTGAACGTCAATCAGCTTC
>CAZMDZ010000399.1:0-3426 GCA_964565175.1 uncultured Planctomycetales bacterium | reverse complement strand
GCGCACTAGCGGAGATTGATGATCCCATGGCCCCCACTCACCCATCACGATGTTCTCCCGACCGGCCAAGTGCGCTCGTGCGCCCACTGGTTTGCTCTTGCCAAAAACAGGCGGCATTTTCTCCGGCCAATCGACCTGCGGGTGAACCGTTGGCAGCAACACCTGCTGATCGGCTGCATCAGCATCGAAGGCCTTGCCAACGCCAGGGAATTGATTGTTCCAAACCGCTGCCTGGACGTCGCCGCGGAGGTGGATGGCGGTTTGATCACCTTGGAATACATTGGAAAAAATGTAGTTCTCGTGAGCCGTCAGGTCATTGGCTAAGCCCCACGGCTTCTGCTCGAAGTCGGTCGGCAAGCTCCAATAATGCACCCCGCATCGATTGTTTTCGAACTGATTGCCCACCACCCAGTTGTTGCGCGATCGATCAATATTGACGCCACCGCGCTCCAAGCCGTAACCACGGTCGCCGTTGGCTTTGAACTGGTTGCCATAGATCTTCGTATCTTGGGAGAAACCGCCCCAAATGCCGCAAATTGCGTTGCCGACGAAGAGATTTTGGAACATGGTATTGCCGAAACTAAAAGTCAGCTCCAAACCATGAGCGGCGGCGTATGAAAAGTCGTTGGCGTAGAAAAAGTTATCGTTGCAACCGGCACGTTTGGGACTGAAACCCGCAGGCATGCTGCTGGCATCGCCCAATGCTTCGCGGCCAGCAAATCCGAAAAGACCATCGCCGCCATGAGTTGCGGAGTTTTCAGCAAAGACGTTGCGGCTGCATTGCTCGAACAACAAAATGCCTGCTGAATCTTGACCGCGGTTGTAAACACCGTGACTGTAGCCGCGAATGCAAAAATCGAAAGCATTGCGACTAATCATGTTGTCGCTACTGCGCCACATCGCCAAACCCCAACCGGAAAGATAAGAGCAATCGTTATCGAAGATACGCGAACGATGGACTCGATCCAAAATGATGCCATTTTGCTGATGACGCACCTTGACGTTGTGAATCGTCACTCCGGTACTGCCTTCAACATAGAGCCCGGCGCCGTATTTCTTGCGCCACTCATGCTGGTCGTTATCGTGCGGCCACAACCAATCGCCGGTGACTTCAGCCTGCGGCGTGGATCGCAATCGCTGGGCAAAATTATTGCTGAGGTAAGCGCCCTCTATCCGCAAATGATTGGCGCTGGACGCCCAAATCCCGCAGTGGAATCCCTGCACACGCAAGCCACGCAAAGTCAGTTCGCGCACCCCGTCGGCACGAATGCCAATGCCCTGCATTTGGTCCTGCGGCACATTCGGCGCAGCACCTCGCAGCACCGTGCCATTGGCAAACATAACCGTGAGTTTGTCGCCACGAATGTGAATCACGCCGTTGTTGTTGGCATCTTCAATCACCATGTTTTCGGCGATGCGGATGCGGCAGGATTGGTCGATCACAAAGTCATCACGGTCAACGACGACCTCGGGCAGACTCTGTTGAGCAAGGCTGAAAAGCAGGGCGATCCACATCATTGGGTCAAGGATTGCAGGTGGGAAAGGTTGCCGCGCAACCGGTCGATCAGGGCGTGATCGCTCGGTCTCAGGAGCAAATCAAACTTGGGGTCATCGGCGCCAGAAAAGCTGAGGCGGTAGCGCTTGTTGAGGTAAAGCAGCGCCGGGTGGGAGCCAGGAAAAGTTCCGTTGAATCCGGTAGACGATGCAGCCATGGGCAAAACGCTTGCGGCGAAGGCTTGATAGTCCGCATCCAGGTTTGCCAGTTGCTCAACCAATTGGCGATGAGCAGTGTCAATGGCTTCGCTGTGGGCAGGGAAAGATTGGACCAAGGACTTGGCCAGGGCGTCGGCTTGCTTGCTCACTAAAATGGGACTTAACCAGGTGTATGGATTGGGTTCCAGGTGTGAATGTTCGCCGCCAGCGCCGTGAGAGTGGGCTTTGCCTTCTTCCATGATCAGGTGACCGAGCAACGAAACTCCACAGTCCACCACGCGACTAGCCGCCAAGTTGCTGCGCTCTGCCCATGCTTCCAACTGGTTGCCGTGCAAGACGACGACACGGGCGCGCTGCAACCGTTGCAGTTGTTCACGACTCGGTTGAAAATTGGCTGGGTCTCCGTCGGCTGGCAGGAGGCAGTGAACGGGAACGTGGGTGCCGAGCAACGATTCGAGCAAAGCGAAACTGGCCCAATTGGCACATAAAACCTCGTCGACCAAAGATCCAATTTCGGTGCCTTTTGGTTCCGCAGGACCGCAACTGGGTGCAAATAGAGCGATCGTCAAGCCAATCGTAAGGGCAAGCAGGCGGAACGGATTGACTGCCGACATCAGGGTGGTGGAACAAGTCATCTTGCCAACTACTATGCCATCCATTGGAACAATAAGTCAGCGAACAATAGGCGCGCCGACCAAACAGCGGCAGTGGCAACCGCGGCGGCCAACAGCAGCACGATTGCCAATTCAGACAAATACAGACCGGCGACAAAAAAGCGGCTGCACCCAAGCCTTTCCAGAGTCAGGATTTCGCGACTGCGCAAGCGGCTCGACAGCAAGAAAACCAACAAGGTCAACAGAGCGGTGACCGCGCCGAGCATCCAACTGACGGCGTCGACGAGACTGCGCACTTTGAGCACGAAGGCAAGGAGATCATCCATCACCTCGGAAGGCGCCAACATACGCAGCGAAGCTTGTTGATTGAGGCGCGCCTTGACCAAAGTCCCGGCCTTGTCGCTGGCGGGCCAAAAAAGCACGGCGGTCAGTGGGAGCAGCGCCGGGTCGCCGTGGTAATGGAACGAGTCGAGCGTTTCGGGCGTGATTTCGTTGTATTCAATCAGCGCTTGGCTCAAGACAACGTTTTCGTCATCCCCGCCAAGGATCAACTTGGGGTCCAGTTCTTCGGATTCGGCATCGATATGCCCGTGAGCGAGCCCCTCTAAAATCCAACTGGTCTCGATGCCAACGAAGACTGCGCCATCATCGGGATTGCGCGACGGCGCCAACACCCCCACTACTTTCATTTTCAATGCCGGCGGAACAGCGATGTCATACAACTCGGCTTGATCCGAGAACAATGGATCGCCAACCGTCAATCCAAGCTCAGCGGCGACGTCGGCACCGAGCACGGCTTCGCCTAATTGCAGCGGAATTCCGCCGACCATCATCCGCGATTGGCGTTGCTCAAAGTACTCGGGAGTGGTGCCGACTACCGGATAGCCGCGGGCGGTAAACCGACAATGAATTGGAACCGCCAACCCTCGTTCCGCCTGCAACTGTTGCAACTGCGGAAAAGGGATCGTTTCCAGCTTGCTTTGGCGGAAATACAGCGCCGCGTAAGTGAGATCAAAGCGATTGCCTCGCGCACCATGTATCATCTGCGTGGCTTGCGCACGTGCAGTCAAACTGCTTTGATAATCAGCAATCAGCACGC
>CAZMDZ010000398.1:0-3439 GCA_964565175.1 uncultured Planctomycetales bacterium | reverse complement strand
ATGGTTCGAGATATCCGGGAGCATGAAAACGCAGCCTCACCTTGCCCGGGTTAAGTCCGTAGATGCGGCAAATTCCATTGCTCTGGACGATGTCTTTGCGACGGATTCGATGCAAACTATCCAGTAACTTTTGAGTCGTTTGATCGGCGTTGGCATGTTCCAGCAGATCGATATCCGAGAGATAGACGCGCTCGGCGGTGGTGCCGTCGGGATGGAGAAAACGAATTTTGATGCCGCCACCATCAGCAAGCTGAATGTCCGGCATTTGCCATTTGCGGTTCAACCGCAGCACTTGTGGGTGGATGTACTCCCCTTTTTCATGATGGATGAGCAAGCGGTAGTTGCCACGATAAACATCGCCTCCGAAGACGCCATCGGCACCGGTTTTCATCGTCACCGGCAAGATGTGCTTGCTTGCAACCGCTGATTGCATGCTGATCCATGCATCGGCCGCAGGCTCGCCACTGGCCAACAGCACCCGACCACGAAATGGCACCGTTGGGTTCACCTTTAGCTCCACCACATCGCCAACCCGATGCCCTTTGGAAAGCACGGTGACTTCTTCGCTCGGCGAAGCACTCAAGGTGTATTTCGCATCTTCGAGCAACCCGCTGCCCTCGAACTGCCCCTGGTCATCACTCACTGCCCAAACTTGATCGCGCATCAAATCCTCGGTCAAGCCTTGTGGCCGATGGCCGTGATAGCCCGCCCGGATCGAAATCTGCACCCCCGCCATAGGCTGATCCAAGTGATCCACAATGCTGCCGCGAATGCTCCCTCCCCGGCGCAGCACCACTTCTTCTAAGCCGTCCCCGCGCTCAGTAATGGCGACGATTTTCTTATGGATGAATTCATAGCCAGGCTTCGCCACGTCCATTTCATATTCATGAAAACTCAAACTGCGGAAGGCGGCAACTCCAGCATCATCCGTGCGCAAAAAGTGAATGGGCATTTCGGTTGGGTCGGAGTTGTCTTTGCTAATCAACACCACATTCGCCGACGCAACCGGTTCGCCGCTTTCTTCTTGAACCTCGACTCGCAAGGAACCGCCGCGGCGTAAAACCAAAATACCGACGTCTCGACTTTCTCCTTGGTCGATGTCTTGCACCACCTTAAAGCCGACCAATCGATCATCGGCCCGACCGTAAACGGCCCAGCCATGTTTATGTTTGGACAATGGCAGCACCGCCTTGCCGTCTTCATTGGTTTGCACTTCGTTCAATGCAAACGAAGCGGGCGCCCGCCCTTGCATGGCCAAAAAGAGTGGCTGCAAATCGTTGAAATCATTCCCTGGCTCAGGCATTTGCAGAATGCCCGCAATCGCACCTTCCAAGATTTGATCGTTTTCGCCGAACAGGTGGATCACCAACTCGGCGTAGGGTTCCTCAACGGCCAGCTCGGTTTTTTCCTTCTCATTACCAGCCGCTTCAACGATCGCTTCACGCCCGACACCGGCGGAATCACCGCCAGTGAATTCATCCACCCCCATTCCGTCGTGAACAGGATCGGCCTGTGCCTCTTCCAACTCAGCTTCAACCTCGTTGCCCTCTTCCTCGAGCAACAACAAATCGCCTTTGTCACTTGGATAAAAAATCAGCGCTGCCGTGGTTGCGGCAACGAGGGCAATCAAAAGTAGAAGGTTCCGGCGATCCATTAATTTTTACGGCACAAAACCGCGGTAGCGCAACGGTTGGTAGCCATTCTTGAGCAACAGTTCACGCGAATAACTACTGTAATGGACTTTGCCTTTGCCCGCCGTTGCCTCAACCACTTTTAACACCGATTTGTCCGCATTTTCAAACTCGACAAACAGCATGACATGGCGGTTGGCCACGTTGAGCACGTCGCCGGGTTGTAAATCGTCGTAGCTGGCGAGCAGTACGCTGATTTTGGGCAAACTGCGCGTCGACTTTTTGCCTGGCAGCCGCCAACAACGCGAAACCAAACCCGAGCAATCCACCCCCACCGCTTTCATCGTTGCTGCGGATTTACCCGAGGTGGGAATATGTCCGGCCAACTTGCCGTCGGCGATGCCTTGGTCAAATTGACTGAGTGAACTAAATCCGCCCCACTTATAAGGCACGCCGACGTTTTCCGACCCGGTCATCGACCAACCATGTTCAGGCATATTCAGTTCGTCTGGAGTGTCGATTTGATTGAGCAAGGCATCGACGCCATGGAAGGCATTGTCTGGCCCGCCAGTCCAAGAGTGGCGCACATATTCATCGCCAATCCGCAGCGCCGTCTGGCGGGCGTCGGCGATTTGAGCCAATCGCGCTGCCGCCGCTGATTCCACCGATGCGCCCGCGCCGTTGCCAGGATTGCCCTGCGGAGCCGAAGCACAGGCAGTAAGAAACAGTAAACCGATCCATCGCCAAGCCATATCTGATTCTACCGCGCCCTGAAACCGCGATTCTGTCCGGCTTCCGCCACGGCTCTGATAAAACGGAGAGCCGCTGGCTATCCCCCATGACTGCTCCAACCCCGTCCAAAGTATCCACTTCGCTGCTGACCGATCTACTCGACCAGATCGACGGAGTCATCTTCGGCAAGCGCGAAGTCATCCGCCAAGCGGTGGTCGCGCTGCTTGCCCAAGGCCACATTCTGCTCGAAGACGTGCCTGGGACCGGCAAAACCTCGCTGGCGCGGGCGTTGGCGCGCTCAACCGGTGGCACCTTTCAACGGGTGCAATTCACCTCGGACCTACTCCCCTCCGACGTACTCGGCGTCAACCTTTACTCGATGCAAGACGAGCGCTTCGAGTTCCACGCCGGGCCAATTTTTCACAACGTCGTGCTCGCCGACGAACTCAACCGAACCTCGCCGCGCACGCAATCCAGCCTGCTCGAGGCGATGAGTGAAAACCGCATTTCGGTTGACGGCGTCACCCGCGATTTGCCGCAACCGTTTTTCGTCATTGCCACCCAAAACCCGGTCGAATTCGAAGGCACTTACCCACTGCCTGAATCGCAGTTGGACCGCTTCATGGTGCGCTTGTCATTGGGCTATCCAGGGCGGGAAGCGTCGGCGCAGATTTTGTCGCGGACGGATTTGAAACAAGACATCGCCGACCTCAAACCGGTGATGGATCTGCCGCAACTGCAAACGCTCAAGAACCACGTGCCGCGGATCCCTCTCGACCAAACGCTGGTCGATAACATCCTCGACCTCATCGACGCTACCCGCAACTCACCGCAACTCGCCCTCGGTGCCAGCATGCGCGCCGCCGTCGATTTGCAACGAGCTGGTCAAGCGCGAGCGCTACTCGATGGCCGCCGCTACTTGATTCCGGACGACGTCAAAGCGCTGTTCCTGCCGATCGTCAGCCATCGCGTGATTTTGGCACCGATGAGTCAAACTCTCATTAGTAGCGACGAAGTGCTGCTCTAGATTCTGCAATCCGTCGCCGCAACCGTATAATCATTGCACGTCCCTACGG
>CAZMDZ010000397.1:2225-3442 GCA_964565175.1 uncultured Planctomycetales bacterium | reverse complement strand
CATGCCAGCCCCGGCGCCGGATTCGATGATCGCCTCGATGGTCGCCTTCCCGCTCAGCTCCGAACTCACCCAAGAGCCGACGCCTTCCGGCTTGGATCCCTTGCAAGTTGCTTTGCGCGAGCAATTCAACATCGAAATCCCGGTTTCAACCTGGGGGCGCAACTCCGCTGGGCAGCCGCATCGCACCATCCGCTTTTCGGTGCAGCACTACAACACGCTGGATCAATACCAGCTGCTTGCCGACGCCTTGGTCAACTTGGGCGCGTCGGCATTGGTGGCGAGCTAGCGGGTTACTTGGCGCTTGGCAGGCCGAAGAATCGCGGTCGCGGAAACTCGTCTTGCCCAATCCGTGCGAAGTCGTCGGCAATGGTGCTGAGCGGGCCGTCTTGCAGCACCTTGAGGCAGCGTTTCATCACCGCTTTGCACTCGGGCTCTTGCTCGTTTTCGGCAAAACCCTGCAGCATTTCCGCGTGGTCCTTGGCGCGAGCAAAGGCCAAGCCCAAGGCAGCTGCTTGGCGATGGGTGGGGTTGTTGGACTGCAACGCCTCTTCAAGGATGGCGAAGGCCTTTTTATCGCTGGCGTGCAAGCCAAGCACCAGCAGCGCGTTGGTTTGCAGGAGCGGCTCCTTCGAGTTCTTCCATGCTTTGGTGACGATGGATCGCGCCGATTTACTTTCAGCGCCAGCCACACCGATTGCTCGAAGCAGGTTCTTTTTCACCTGCGTCGACTTCTCCTTGCCGAAATAAGACTTCATCACCTTGACCGAATCCGGCGCCGCCAATTGCTCCAATGCCACGGCGGTCAAATTGCGAAATTCATCGTCGCTCGACTTCAAAAAGTGATCGATGGTGGTCCAAAAGTTTGGTGGCGAGGCACCGCCGACGGCTTTCAGTAAGCGCACCAGTTGGTCGCCGCGGCGCTCATAACGGAAGTCGCCGAATTCCTTCTCTAAAAACTCAATGCAATCTTCATCATCGGTTCCCAACATAGACCGAATGGCGTCGACTCGGTCGCTGCCCTTGGCGCCGCGACGGATGTAAATCATCGTGTTGGCCAACTCGACTCGATCCAACGGTGGAATGCTGACGTCACTGCCCTCGGTTGCGGCAACGCCATCCAAAAGAACTCGGCGCGGTGCTTTGGCTCCGGCTGGCATCGAAATCTTGCCGTTTGGATTGGCTTTATTAATCGCGGTGACGAAACACCACTGCAGCTG
>CAZMDZ010000397.1:0-2215 GCA_964565175.1 uncultured Planctomycetales bacterium | reverse complement strand
ATTTCGTAAGCTACCGACAATAAAATCTTGCCGTCCGGACCAAGGAAAATATGCTGCGGAGCCACTACGTTGGCGTCGGCGGGCAGGTCGAGTACGCGCAGCCGAACGGCTTTGTCGATGGATTGGTGATCTTCACAGGCAATGCCGGAAAATCGCTTACAGCTGGATTTGCCGTGCTCGAATCGCGACCCAACCACGTTGACCGTTTGCTCGGCCAACTTGATGATTTTTTTGTCGGTGTAGACCTGCTTCGCCATGCGGTCATTGGCGCGTTCTTCATCCATATTTAGCGCGATGAAGACCACCTTGTTTTGATCTTTGGCCAAGTCTTGAGCGGTTTGCAAATCCTTTTGCCAAGTCACCTGGGCGACGGAGACGGATCCGAATAGCAGCATGGCGGCTGCGGTTGGGAGAAAGCGGTTGCGCATTGGGTCTAATCTAACACCAGCATGGATTCGATGGTTTCGCGCCGGATCAAATTGTGGTTTGGCTTCAGCACTGGCGATGCGCCTTCCAGCCGTGCCACAACTGCCGCCAACTGCTGACTTTGTGCCCTTGACGGCGGTTGATGCTGCCGATTCGAAACGCCATCTTCCACTGCGCCATCAACATACGCCAAGCATTCCAAACGCCATATTTCGGGTCGTAGATATGCGTTGCCTCGGCGGTCAAGCCGTTGAGTTCAAGGATGCGGAAGTTTTTGCCCTGCTGGAGGTCGTTGGCGCTGGCGGCGATGACGTCGAAACGGCCGAAATGGAAACCTGGATATTGATCGGCGATTTGATCCAAAGTTCGCCGCAATTCATCGCAGATGAGCTCCTTGCGGTCAGTGAATAGGGTGCCCCGACTATGAGCGCCGATGTCAACTAAGGGGACGACCCGACCGACAGCGGGAGTGTGGAACAAACGCTTGGCGTGATGATTGAGGTGGATCGAAGCCATCTTGACTGCACGATCGTCGTCGAGAATAAGTTGTTCCAGGGTGCGTTTGCCGTCGCCGGTAAGCTTGGGGAAAATCTTGCCGTTGAGGGAGGGGATCGTTCCCTGAACTTCACCAGGCTCGCGCCAATAGAAAATGCCAAACTCTTCCCCGCGCACTGCCTGTTGCAGAATGTAATCCTTGGAGTCTTGCTGCAATCGATGCAGCAACTCGTCAACGTTTTGCACCCACTGCACACCCTTGCCGCGCTCGCCGACGTCCGGCTTGACGATCAACGGCCATTGCAAGTCAAATTCGGCGACGAACTCTTCCACTGTTTGACGATTGCTGTGAGCCACTGATTCGCTCGCAGCCATTTGACGATCGCATTTCGGCAAAAAAAGCGTGGCGGGCAGGTACTCGCTAGGCGGAAGATTGCGGCGCTTTTTACTGGCATTGCCGAACGCGAGCTTTTGCAAAATGTCCCACTTGGATTCGCCCACCAAGCCGCCGGTATCGATTCCTGGATTGACTGCGGTCACCACTCGCAAGCTTCGGAAGCGGATGGAGAGCCAAAGGAAATAGCCAACAATCGGCAGATAGATGAGCCATTGAGGCCAAAATTCCCATTCCAATTTGCGCCGCAGACTGCCGTACAAAAGCCGTCGGCCGCGATGGCTGAAGAGGGGGACGAGCAGTTTTTGCACGCCGACCATCGTCAGCATTAAGCCAATAAAACCGGGCAGGGCGTACTCATGCAGCGCATCCATGAGTGCGTAAGCTTCGCGCCCAGCCAAGCTGGCAAGGCCGACAACCGTTGGCGTCCACAGCACCCCGGCCAACGCGAAATATCCCAGGAATACGCGGAACTTCATGCCGAGCACGCCGGCGGCGACGTAAGTGGTGAGGCGCATGCCGGGCATGAAACGCGAAAGCAAAATGACGCGACTGCCGCGGTGTTGGAACCAGATGCGCGCGCGTTCCACCGATGCCGGTTTCACCATCCAACGCAAGGGCGCACGGTTGATCGCAGGTTGACCGAACCACCTACCGGCAAGGAACAACAAACCGTCGCCGATCAGTATGCCCATAAAACACGCCACTACGCCGGGCCAAAATCCAATGCGCGCCTGGGTAACCAGCAAACCCGTGGCGATGCAAGTCAAGTCTTCGCTGACCAAAGTGGCCAGAGCGATCAGCAACATGGCCAGTAACAACGCTGCGCCGTGCAGTGGCGGCGCGTCGCTCGGCGACCATGGCAAAGCGGCGGCAGCGACTCTTGCAGGATCCAGCGGC
>CAZMDZ010000396.1:0-3444 GCA_964565175.1 uncultured Planctomycetales bacterium | reverse complement strand
GTGGCCTACAAACCCCACTGACATGGACACAGTCCTCGCAGACATCCTCTCAATCGCCGAAGAGCTGCTCCAAACGGAGAAGGCCTCGCCACGCATCCCAAAAATTCGGGCCGAGCAGATGGCGAAGGAGCTGAATGTCGACTTGCCAGCAGTTGGCAAGTCCCAGCAAGAAGTGCTCGATCTGCTGCGCGAGGTGGTCAAGCGCACGCCGCAGACCTCGAACCGGCGCTTTTTTAACCAGCTCTTTGCTGGCCGTGCGCCCATGGCAACCGCCGGCGAAATGCTCGCCAGCCTGCTCAACATCTCGATGTACACCTACAAGGTCGGCGGGCCCAACATCCTGCTGGAGTGGGAGTTACTGAAAAAGATGTGCTCTTTGGCAGGCTTCGAAAATGGAGACGGCACCTTCTTGCCCGGAGGCTCACTGGCCAATTTGGTCGGCATGGTGCTTGGCCGCAATCGCACTCTGCCTGGCTTCCGCGAAAAGGGCTCACAGGGGCACCGATTGACCATGTACGTGTCGGCCCACGGTCACTATTCGGTGCGCAAGAATGCAGGATTGATTGGCATCGGTCGCGAAAATTGCATCAGCGTGCCAGTCGATGACGACGGTCGCATGAAGATAGAGGAACTGGAGCGCCTGATCCAGCGCGATCAAAGTGAGGGCGCCTTACCGGCAGTCGTGATTGCCACCTCCGGCACCACCGTGCGCGGTTCGTTCGACTCGATTCACGATCTTGCCGACGTCTGCCAGAAATACAACATTTGGCTTCACGTCGATGGTGCCGTCGGCGGCACCTTGCTGCTGAATGACAAGTACCGCAGTCGGCTCGCTGGTTTGGAACGCGCCGACTCGCTGACCTGGGATGCGCACAAGATGATGGGCGTGCCGCTGACCTGCTCGGCATTGCTGGTTCGTGATCCAGAAATTCTCTTCGAGAGCTTCAAGGAGATCGCCGATTACCTTTTCCAAGCCGACACCGACCACTTAAATCCCGGCAATCGCTCGATCCAATGCGGTCGCCGCAACGATGCGTTGAAACTGTGGACCGCCTGGCAGCGCCTGGGCGACGAAGGGTGGTCGGCGCGAGTCGATCGGCAAATGGAACTCGCTCAATACGCGGCAAAGCGGATTCGCCAGCATCCGGATTTAGAACTGTGCGAAGAACCGCCATTCGTCACCGTGTGCTTCACTGTACCTGGTTGCTCCAGCGCCCAGATTTGCGAAAAACTGCACGTCGATGGCCTCGCCATGATTGGTCATGGAGATTTCCGTGAGCAGCAGTCGATTCGGTTGGTGACGATGAATCCCAACGTCACCAATGACGAAATCGACGCTTTGCTCGACAACGTGGTACAAGCAGCTAGCGCGGTCGCTGGCCTGTCTGAATCGCTGCCTGGGTGAAAAATTCACCCATTAAGTTGAAGCCGGATTGCTTCATGGCTTGGGCCAAACCGTTGAAGTCACGGTAGCGCTTAGCCAACCAGCGGCCACCCGTCAGAATGCCGGTGTAACGGTTATTGGCCGGAGAATTTTTCAGCAACTCCACGTCACGCTTCAGGGTTTCGAAGGAGACGGGTCCTTGGTAAACCACGCAAATGCGACCGTTGGTGTCCAGCAACAAGCTGGTAGGCAAAACACTCGGCGCGTTCGGGCCGAAGATTTCCATGAAGATCATCTGCAACTGATCGAGGAACTTTTGATCGGTCGGTCCAGCGATGTCGCCGAAGCCGAAGTTGCTGACCATTTCCTTGGCCTTGGCGCCAGCAGTTAGCTCATCGCTGCACATCGGCACGACGGTCAAACCTAGCTGCGCAAAGTCGGCCTTGTGCTGTTGAAAGTCCTTGAGTTCCTTCAAGCAATTGACGCAGGTCGTGCTCCACAAGTTGATCAGCATTGGCTCGCCGGTCAACGACTGGATGGTGCGACTGGCGTCGCTGTAGCTGGGCAGCGCCATGGCTTGCAGCGGCAAGCGGTCAATCAGCACGGCGCGGCGTGAAGGCGATGGATCCACCGTCAACGGCGACGGTTTCCGCGAGGCAAAGGACGTCATCGCCTCAAGGTTGGCGGAGATGGCTTGCGGCTTGCCCTGAGTGAGGTGATAAACCTGGCCTGGCGCCAAATCGGTGAAGCTTTGCTGGCTGCCATCCGGCCAAACGATGTAAGCGCTAACCGGCTCGCCTTCATCGCCTAAACCGAAGTGCAGAGTTTTGCTGCTCTGGGACAGATAAGCGTCTCCGGCGTAGAGCGAGCGGTGCAACTTGCGGCCTTCGGCGGTGGTCACTCGAACGCGCGAACCAATCGCATCGCGGTTGCTGCCGCCGGTACCGGTCAGCCGGAGGCCGACCCAATTGCGACCGGCGCCGGATTGGTTGCGCATGATCCGCAGCCGTGGCGCGGTGCGGTTTTTGATCACCATGTCCAAGGCACCATCGTGGTCCCAGTCAATGAGGGCAACGGCGCGCGCGTCGTCATTGAAATCGGCGTCGGTGCTGCCCGAAACGTTGGCGAAACGACCGTCGCCGAGGTTGAGGAAGGCGCAGTTTTTTTCGCGCCCACTCCACGACGCGCCTTGTTCCATGACCATGTGGCTCATCGCCTGCCATGCCGCCAAGTAAGGGTCGGTATCGGTTTTCGCTGCTTTGCCGTCTTCAGGAGATTGCGACGTCACGCGTCGCCAGAAGAAACTTCACAAATCCCCGGTATCAGGCCCAGTGATGAATCCATTGGGCACGTAAATGTCGTCGAAGCCATCGTTGTTGAAGTCGACGAAACGCGCACCCCAAGTCCAACGACCAAGCGACACGCCAGCCTCATCGGTGACGTCTTTGAACTTGCCATCACCGGTGTTTTCGAGCAGGAAGTTGCCGCGCGCGTGACTGATGAAGTCGGCGCTGCGTTCGCGCTCATCTTTCATGAACTTGTCGCCCTGAGTCACGATTCGCAAACCCGCTGACGAGAACATGTTCGACAGGTAAATGTCGACATCTCCATCCTGATCGAAGTCAGCAGCACTGGCGCCCATGCTTGCGGCCAATTCGCCCAAGCCAATTTCATCGGCGACGTCAGTGAAGCGACCACCATCGTTGCGGTAGTAGTTGTTGCGACCGAAGTCATTGGTGACGTACAGGTCGGCGTCGCCATCGTTGTCGAAGTCTTCCCAAATCGCAGCCAAGCTGAACTTCAGGTTATTGCGGTCCAAACCGAACTCAACCGTTGCATCGCGGAACTTACCGGGACTAGCCGGATTGTTGCGGCCTTCGTTGAGGAACAGAATGTTGCGGCCGCCGTTATTGGCATCGTGATACGGCACGGGCAAACCACCGCCCAACGAACCGGCTTCACTGTGACGGTTGTAGCGACACGCGTAAATTTCCAGGTCGCCGTCGCCGTCGATATCGGTCGCTGAGATCGAGTGCACAAAGGCTGAACCTGGACAGCTC
>CAZMDZ010000395.1:0-3448 GCA_964565175.1 uncultured Planctomycetales bacterium | reverse complement strand
AAAGTCTCGGCGGTCATACCCGGCCCATCGTCGACAATCGCCAACATCACCGCATCGTTTTGCTCCCCATCCGCCCGCGTAATGAAGGTGATTCGCCCACTTTGGCGGCCTTCCATTGCTTGGCGAGCGTTGATCAGTAAATTCAACACCACCTGCTTCATGCGGCCGCGATCCAGTTTCAAAGTGGACTGCTCAAGGTTGAGAAAAGTTTCGATCTGCACGCCTTGAGCCTGCGCTTCTGGTTGGATGAAGCGCACCACCTCTTCGATCAGTTCATGCAGGGATTCAGGCTGCAAATCAATTTCGTCGGTGCGGGCAAAGCGCAGGAAGTCTTCCAGGATCTCGTTTAACCGACTGACCTCGGTTTGCAAAGTTCCCAAGGTGCGCAAGGTCCGCCCAGCTTTAGGACCCTCCTCTTCGGCCCACTCTTCGTGCAGCAAGGCCAAATGCAACGCGAGGGTGCTTAGCGGGTTTTTCAACTCATGCGCCAAGCCGCCGGCCAGGCGCGACAAAGCTTCTGGCTCCAATGCCGATGGCTGGTTAGGAGGCGTACCCACGGGCGCCTAGAATAGCCCCTCCCCTGGCCATGGCTTCCCCATCTCCCGCGAGCTCGCCGCCGTCACCGCAAGACGTGCAGCGTTTCCAAAACCACTTATTGGCTGGCAAGGCCGTGGTTTTGCCCACCGACACCATCCCCGGGATCGGCTTGCTCGCCGCCGACGTCGACGCAGCTCAGCGCTTGGCCGAACGCAAGGGTGCGCCACTGGATCGTCCATTCAGCTTGCATTTGCGCAATGCCAACGAGCTGCGCCAATGGCTATCGAGTCCGCCGCCGGGCTTACCAGTGTGGCTAGACCGCGTCCTGCCAGGACCTCTGACGGTAGTTGTGCCGAAGGAATGGTTGAATTTGCCGTTCGAAATCCCCTGGCCAGCCTTGGGTTTGCGGCTTCCGGATTGCCCGGATTATCTGCAGTGGATGCGGCACGCCCCTGGTCCCCTATGGATGAGCAGCGTCAATCGCTCTGGTGAACCGCCGCTCACTGGTGGGGATTTGGCGCTTTGGCTAGAAAATCATTCGGAAGTGTGGAGCGGCATGCCTGAAAGCGCTCCAACCGCCAAGGATGGGTCCACTGCACAAGAAGATGGCTCAGCAACTTCCCAGTCGCAAGCATCTGCCGTCTTGGAATTCCAACCGCTACCCCAATGGCATCGCTACCGAAAAGATTTGCAACTTCCAAGTCTGGGCATGCGAATCCTATGTGTTTGCACTGGAAACACTTGCCGTTCGCCGATGGCCGAAGTCATTCTGCGCCAAGCCCTCGCCGACGCCTGGGGGGTGCAGGCGGAAGAATTGGATCAGTTGGGCTGGCAGATCGCGTCGGCTGGAACTTCGAGCTTTGGCGGCGATCGCGCCAATCCCAACTCAATCATGGCTGCCGAAGAAATCGGCTTGGACTTGCAATCCCATTGCAGCCAATCCCTAACCGACGCGTTGCAGCAGCCCTGGGATTTGGTGCTCGCGATGAGTCCTTCTCATCTGCACGCTTTGCCAGCCGACGTACCCGCCATTTTGCTCGATCCTGACGGGAAATCGATCCCCGATCCTTATGGCCAATCCGCTTCGGTATACCGCCGAACGCGCGAACATTTGGTGCTTGCTGGCCAACGCTGGGTCGAACGCTGGCAGCGGTGGCCAGAAAGTGGTCAAACTCTTGTAACAGCCGACGATTAAGCCCAGCAGGCGACTGCGTCTTCGGCGTTCTTGCAAGCCAACAGTTTGCTACGGAAAGAGGCTTCTCCTAGACGCCTAGCAATTTCCGTAAGTGTTGACAGGTGAAGGAGTTTCTCTGTTTTGGGGACGAGCAAGCAAAGGATGATTTGAGCCGGCTTTCCATCGACCGATTCGAACTCCAAACCACCTGGAACCAGGGCCATCGCAACCTTGAGACAATCTAATTCCTCCAGCGATGCGTGTGGAACCGCGATACCTTGTTCCATGCCGGTGGAGACACTCCGCTCGCGTTCAACCAACGCAGCTTTGGCCGGCCCTTCCAGCTCTTTACTCAATGTGTGACTCGCGACCAGATGGTCCACCATCTGGTCCATCAATTTCCATTTGTCAGCGACGTTTGGCGCCAGCAAGACGGAGCTTTCGGAAAGGTGTTCGGCGAGTGGCACAGCGGCGTCGAGGTTGTCTGCGGATCAGCCGGACTAGGGTAGCTACATCCGGTCTGCAAATCCTGCAAACTTCGACCTTTGAGTTCAACCGTTGCAAGGCGTAAACTTTCGCACATGGCTGCTGCGATCGACCGCCTTGGCCTTGGGAGTACCCCACGCATGTTGCTGACAACTACTTTCCTAACCGCACTACTTTCGGCTCCTCTGCTTGCGCAGGAGCCTGTGGCAGACCCTGCTGCAAACGAAACTGACATTCCTCCTGGCGTTGCCATCGAGGACGGTGAGTACATCAAATTGCAGTTCAATCAAACCGATGGCGAACAGCTTCGCTATGACCAGTTCATCAAGCTGTGCGAAGGGTATACCGGTCGCGTATTCACCATTGATAGTGAATCCAATAACGTCACCAGTCGGCTGGAGAATCCGGTCGTCTTGATTGGCGAAATGCGCATCAAGCCTGCCGAGTTCTACTCCTTCTTCCAGATCATGATGAAAATCAATGGTCTGGTCTGCGTGGAACAGGGCGCCGGCGACATGATGGTGACGATGATCACTGCTGACAAGATCAGTGGTTCGACACCGAATCCTGTGGTGACGGCTAACGCCAAGTTGATTGAACCGGAAGACACCGCTTTTTTCGCCAACCAACCGGGTATTTACATTGCCACCGTGGTCAAGCTCAAGCACGTTGACCCGGGTGGCATCTCGATCGCGCTGAGCAAGCTGTTTGGCACCAATGCCAACAACTCGGTGCAAGCGTTGACCACTGACCAGGCATTGATGATCAATGGCTATGGTCCGCTGGTCGCCGCCGCAGTGCGCTTTGTGCAATACCTAGACGTCAAGCCTGAGGTTGAGCAGCCGGTATTTCGCAAGGTGCGCTTGGAAGAAGCCAGCGCCGAGGAGCTGCAGGAGTTGCTAACAGAAATCGTTGAAGATTTGGATCAGTACGACAGCAACCGAGTGGTGCCAAATAGCCGCAGCCGAAGTGGTGGCAGCAGCGGACCGTCGTCGATGCCGATTGAAACGACGATCATTGCGTCGACGCGTGATAATTCGTTGATCATTACCGCGTCCGAGGAGAGCATGAACCGCATCCTCAATCTGATTGCGGAGCTGGATACGCGGGTAGAAGTGCCGGAAAGTAACTTCCACCTATATGTGGTCCAGCACATCCCTGTGGCCGACCTCGAGGAAAACTTGAAGAAGTTCTTGGCCGACGCTCACCAGGAAGAGCAAAACGCACAGAACGCTGGTGGCAGTGGGTCGA
>CAZMDZ010000394.1:0-3487 GCA_964565175.1 uncultured Planctomycetales bacterium | reverse complement strand
GGCCATGAACTTGTCGGCCAGCGACGAGGTCACGTCCTCCTCGGACGAGAACATGCCCATCCGGCCCGGCTTGGTGATGACGTCCTTGGAGAAGCCGCCGGCGAAGCAGGAGTCGAGCAGGATCAGGGTGGTGCCGGCGCTGACCGCAGACTTAACCGGGGACGGCAATTTTGATTTGCTGGAGAATTCTGGCAAAGGAGAATTAGAAATCCACCACGTAACCGAGAACGGCGCCTTCAAGATCAGTGAGCCGGTGCAACGGGTTCCAGTCGACGCGCTCGCAGCTTTGGTGCTGTTGGAAGATTTGAACAACGACGGCATTGGCGATTTTTTGGTGCGACATTACTCCCATTGGGAAGTCTACATGAGCAGGGGGCTATGAAATGCGAATCACCTTGATAGCAATTTCGTTGCTGCTGACTTCCGTAGCGTCCTTCGGCCAGCAGCCGTCGCCCGGCGCTCCGATTACCATTCATCCGCAGCCGGAACACCTGGCTGCCGTTGATTTGGACGGCGATCAAAAAGCCGAGTTGATTTCGGTAGATGATGGGAAGATTTGTCTTCTGCTTGGTGGCCAGTGCGAACCCTTGGCCATTCCCGGGACTGCAACCTTGTGGTCGATCGCCGACATCAATGGTGACCAACAATCCGAGTTCGTCCTGCTCAAGAACTGCAAAACTTTGCACACCGTCGATTTGGTGGAAGGCAAGTTGAAATTGAGCGAGGCTTTGGCCGAAAACCTAGATGGCACCGCTCCCTTAGGTTTGCATCCCAGTTCTTTCGTTCGTGACTTGGACGAAAACGGCTATCCAGATTTACTGGTGCCGCGTGGCGATAAGACTTTGATTTGGCACGGCACTGCCAACGGTTACCAGCGCGGTCCTGAGGTCGGTGGCATGGCTCAACTGCTGCTTGAAACTGGGTCTGGAGAATCCGGGCTCCTAAGCTCATACCGCCGTAGCTTTTCGGTGCCTGAACCGGCCACCAAAGACGTCAACGGCGACGCTAGGTTGGACTTGCTGGTCCGCCACGAAGATTTGGTTCACCAATACCTCGCAGGCGCGGAAGGCTTCTCCGACCACCCTGACGTCGAGATTGAGCTGGATCAATTCCAGGAAAAGTTCGACGAATCCAGTCTCGACCTCAGCAACTTGACCAAGCTGCTGCGCTACATTGTGATCGATGAATGGGCGGATCTCAATGGCGATGGCGCATTGGATTTGTTGGTCCTTTCCAACGGCAAAGTGCGCATTTTTCTTGGCGATAAAAATGGCGTCAACATGTCGCGCAAAATGCGCTCGGTGAAGCTGGATGGCAACATTTTCTTTGCCGACGTTTCCGAGATTGACGGCGACGGAATCCCTGACTTGGTTTTAGTCGGCGTCGAAGACTTAGGTCTGGCCGAGCTCGCCTTTTCGCTGGTGACGTCGTTCCGCCTCAAGTTCTACTTTTACGTTTTCCGCGGCAAAGGCGATGGCAGCTTTAAGCCGCGCGCCTATCGCAATAAGACGGTGGTGGTTGAAGGCGGTCATCTGCTGAAGGTGATCGATGAAAACCGAGAACAACTGTCTCGCATGCGCGAATCCGTGGTGCGCATGCTTGACGCTGACGGCGATGGTCAGCGCAATGACCTCGCCCTGCTCAAAGTCGGCGGCAAGTTGGGGATCTGGAACAACGTCGTCAATGGCGACACCCCATTCGGCGATGCTTCCGAAGACTTCTTGCGCAGAGCCTTTGCCGAGCGTGGAGACTTAGAAGTCGATATCGCCACGCTGACGGAATGGGTACTGGGGCGAACTTCGGCGTTAATTTCGCTGACGAAAAAGCGGCCTGCTGACCAAGAATGGCAGCTGACTGGCCCTTGGCTCACCCCGCATACGATGGTGGCTCGGGATTTCGACGGCGACGGTAAAGATGAAATCTTGGCACTGCACTCGCGCTTGCGCGAGGAGAATGACGATCAAGAAGTCAGCGGTCCGAAGCTTAGCGGCTGGCTGTTGGATCCGAGTCCTTGATCAGGCTTGCTCGGCTTTGAATGGGGCCGAATCCTTGATCAGTACCGCTGGTCTTCTCTCGGCTTCGGAGCTGGCATCGGTGGCGGATAATCTCCGGCTTCCATCCACAGGGCTTTCAAGTACTGCCCTTCTGGGAAATCCAAGCGCACCGGGTGGTCCGGTCCGGCGCCAGTGGTGCGCAGTAAGTTCAGCGGCCGCAAGCGCGCCGAACGGCGAATGATTTCTTGCAAATCGATCGCTGCCACCAACCCCGAGCACGAGCAACTGACCAAAGTTCCACCCGGCCTCACCAGCGGAATTGCCAGCTTGTTGAGGTCGTGATAACGAGCCATACCTTCGTCCCAAGAACGGCGATTGGGCACAAACTTTGGCGGGTCGACAACAATCAGGTCAAAACGCTGTTGGTTGCGACCTAGGGTGCGCAAATAGCTGAAGGCGTCGGTGTGAACGTAGCGCGTTTTTTTGGCGACATCCGAGCCATTCAAGTTGGCGTTGCGCTTGGCCTGGGCAATGGCGTTTTCATCTAAGTCCACGGCCAAAACTTCTTCGGCCCCGGCGACGGCTGCCGAGATCGAGAAGCCACCGGTGTAACTGCAAACATCCAGCACCCGTTTGCCCGCGGCGAGGGCGGCAAAGCGCGCCCGGTTTTCACGCTGATCACAGAAGAAACCAGTTTTATGGCCATGGACAAAATCCAGCTCATAACGGACATCGCCTTCTTGGATTTTTAAAAACTTTGGACAGGCCGATGAGCGGTGCTGAAAAGTTTGGTCGCCTTCAGCACGGGCCGCCTTAGCGTCGAACTCTAAACGGTGATGCGAGGTGCCCAAGACGTCATGCAAAGTCGGCAGAATCGCCTCGAATAGATAAGCGCTGCCGCGGCTATGGCATTCTCCGGCGATCACCGGGCCATAGCGATCGACCAGTAGCCCCGGGAAGCCATCGCCCTCGGCATGAAGGATGCGGCAGACGTCGGCAGGGACTTCCGGGTCCTCCAAGCGCCGTTGCGCAGCCTGACGCGCCCATTTTTGCAACAATTCCAGTGTCGGCGGATCTTCGGCGCGGGTGAGCAGTCGCAACGCCACGGTGGATCGTTTGTGCCACAAAGCCCAGCCTAAATGGTCGCCATCCCGGTTTTTTACCCGCACCATGCAGCCGTTTTGGGCGTCTGGACCGATTGCAGTCACGTGCTTGCCGTAGACCCGAGGGCCGCGCAGCCGATCGTGCAGCTCCACCCAGGTACCGGGGGTGACGCGCAAAAAGGGCGGCTCGGCCGCAATTTGATTTTCACCAGGTGCCGGATCTTGGCTCATCCGGGCGATTGTATCCTTGCCCGCCGATTTCCATGCAAAACCCCTCCTCCCTTAAAGGCCGCCACGCATTGGTTTGTGGCGCCAGTGCCGGAATCGGCCGCGCCACTGCCATCGCTCTTGCTCAACGCGGTGCTGCCGTCACCGTGCTTGCCCGTTCTG
>CAZMDZ010000393.1:0-3488 GCA_964565175.1 uncultured Planctomycetales bacterium | reverse complement strand
TCAGAGGCTAGAGTGCCATCTTCACACGGTGGAAGTCACTGGTTCAAATCCAGTACGGCCCACCACTTTTTGCACCGCGTTGGCCACAACGCCCGGCTGAAGTCGAGTCATGCAGCGGTGGTCGATCGGGCAATCCTTGTGATGGCAACCCAAACAGTCGACGTCTTCGGCGCGCAAAATCGTGGTGGAATCCAAACTATGCGCAGACCACCCCGGATGGGTAGGACCGTAGATGGCCACCTGAGGCACGCCAAGCGCCGCTGCAATATGACGCGCTCCAGAATCCATCGTCAGCAAGGCACGACAGCTTTTGATGTTGCGTTTTGCCGCACCGAACCCGCCGGATGGGGCAACTTGATGGGGGATGTTGCGTTGTTGCAATTCTTCCGATGTGCTCTCAAGCAGCGGTTCTTCGGCTGGCGAGCCGATCAGCAATGCTGGCAACCCCGTTTGCTGATGGGCTAAGTCAAGTGCCTCAGCAAGCATTTCCAGAGGGTAGATCTTGCTTGCGCCAAATGCCGCGCCTGGGGCCACGCCTAGAAATCCAGCTTCCACTTGGCCGGTGACCAGTCGGGCAGGCGGAGCTTCGGCTTCGGCTGGAACTTCAATGCCCAAAGGTTCGAGCATTTCGAGGTAAATTCCGGTCATTGCTCGCGCCGGGCCGACCGGGGGCAACTTGTGAGTCAGCAGCAGCGAGCGGCCGTGAGCGCGTCGGCCAATGCGATGGGGGATGCCAGCCATGCGAGCAACCAGCGCCGACGACCAGGAGTTGGGGAGCAGCAGAATGGCGTCGGCGTTGGCTTGCTTGAGCCATTTGGATTGCACGCGCAGGCTTGGTTTGGCTCGGCCGTTGCTTCCGGGTGCGCCCGCTGCCCCAACGCCGTTGCCGCTATTCCAAGCCGCACCACCGGCGGCGGCATTGCGGCCCGACATGCCGCCCTTGGGACGTCCAGCGGGGAAAGGGAGGTAGCGATCGAAGCTGTCGAGGCCAGCAAGTAGTTCACCGAAGACACCATTTCCTGCAAGCACAATGGTGGTGCCGGGCATTTCACGGCGCAGCACCTCGAGCAGCGGCGTGGTCATGACCACATCGCCGACCGGATTCGGTAGGCGGACGAGCAGCGTTTTGATACTGGATCGCAAGGGCGCAGCGGCGGCCATGGCCAAAGCATAGCGCGGGCGGCCAAGTTACGATGGTGCTATGGAGCAGCCCCCCAAGATCACTGGCTTGAGCATCAAGCAGGATCCGTTCCACGAGCCAATCCGAGTCTGTGTGATCGGGGCGCGTCGTGTGCGTAATGGCACCGGTCCATTTCTGGCGCGGCAGGTTGTCGACGCTGGCGGCGAGCTGGCCGCAGTCCTTGGCACGACTACGGCGACGACCAAGGATGCGGTGCGAGGCCTAGCCGCAGACGGCTATGAAACCGAGGGCTATACCAGCTTCGAGGCGATGGTCAACGAGACCAGGCCCGACGCGGTGATCATTTCGACACCCGCCGGTACTCACCGTCCGTGGTTGGAGTCGTGCTTGCTGCACGAGCTGCATGTGCTGTGCGAAAAGCCGTTGCTTTCCGCCTTCGACCAAGAGGCGGCGATTTTGCCTTACCGTTTTGCGGCGATGGGCAAGGTGCTGGTGGAAAACTGCCAATGGCCGTACACGCTTGCTGCTTTTCACCAGTTGCACCCGGATCTGGAGTTGGACAAAGTGACGCGCTTTCGCATGATGCTGGCGCCCGAATTTCGCGGCCTGAGCCGGTGGATTGAAACCATGTCCCACCCGCTAAGTTTGCTGCAGGTGATCTCGCCAGGACCAGCGGAGTTGGAAGATTTACGCTTCCATGAATCAGGTCCCGATGCCTCGGATTCGCGCCTGAGCTTTGTTTTCCGCAACGTCGACCGTTCGATTGAATGCGAGGTGCTGCTGGCCGACACCGGCGAGCGACCGCGACCGGCTGAGTTTGTCTTCGACGACAAGGTTTGCCGACGTCGGGTCAAGATGCCCGAGTACCAAATCCTGTTCGACGACGGATTCCGCATGGAAGACATGGAGTCTGGCGAAGCGCAAGCCGATGGCGGTGGCGAGCATGCTCGCGGCGTCGACGCTGGTGATCCGCAAATGCTGTGCGTGGAATCCTTCCTCAAGCAGGTGTCGGACGCGCGGGAATCTGGTGCCGCACCTGCCGCGGAAGACATCGCCCGTCGCCAGCGCTTACTGTCTCAAGTTCTTGCCGCCTACGCAGCGCGGTGTCGTACATGAGCGCGACGGAAGATCAGGACACGGCCACCGTTTCCATCCGCCTGGCTGATATTCACGACTTCGCTGCCAAATTGATGCAGCCGTCGTTGGAAGGGCATTTGTTGGAGTACGTGGCGTGGCGCAAGGCGGTGCGGGCTGGCGATCCCGCTGTGAAAGTGCCGCGGATTGGTCCGATTTCGATCAACCTGGATCTGAGCACAACCTGCAATTACGCGTGCACTCACTGCATTGATTGGGATGCGTTGAATTTGCCGCAGCGGCATGATCATGAAAAGCTGTTGCAGACTTTGCGTGAATTGACGGCGCGCGGATTGAAGTCGGTGATTGTATTGGGAGGTGGTGAACCGACCTTGTACCCAGGCTTTCACGACGTCGTCCGTGTGATGAAAGAAGAGCTGCAATTGCAAGTTGCGGTAGTGACCAACGGCAGCCGCAATCAGCACATTGCTGAAATTGCTCATCTGTTTGAAAAGGGTGACTGGGTGCGGTTGTCGCTGGATTCCGGCAGCAATGAAGTTTTCGACGCCATGCACTGCCCGAAACAGCGCGACGTGACTTTGGATGGAATTTGCGAATTCGCCAAATTGATCAAACAAGCCAACGCCGAGGTCCAGCTTGGTTTTTCGTTCGTGATTACTTGGAAAGGCGCGAATCGCGATGAGCAAAGCGTGATTGAAAACCTGCACGAAATGGCGATGGCCGCTGAACGGGCGCGTGATTACGGGTTTGACTACATCAGCTTCAAACCGTTTTTGCAGCGAGCCGAGCAAGGAGCGGAAGTGTTGGAGCCGCGCGAGGCCGCCGAAGGACGAGCGACGGTGACTCAGCGGATTCAAGAGCAGTTGGATTTGTGTAAGCCGCTGCAGTCTGATTCGTTTCGAGTGGTCAACAGCACCAACTTGCGCGTTTTGATGTCGCCGGATTGGAAGGCTTTCACCGATCAGCCGAAGGTCTGCCACATGCAGGCACTGCGTCAGGTGGTCAGTCCTTTGGGTGTGTTTAACTGCCCCGCGCATCGTGGCATTGGCAAAGCACGATTGGGAGATGCCGACGGCTGGCTTGCTAATGCGTCCACTCCGCCAGCGCAAGCAGCAACCTGCGAATCGCTGACCAACTTTGACGCTCATCAAGAATGCGCCGAAGTGACTTGTTTGTATCACCCAGTCAATCACTGGATTGAAGGCCTGATCGCCAGCGACAAAGAGCCCGAGGATTTGATCGATCCTGGTCC
>CAZMDZ010000392.1:0-3526 GCA_964565175.1 uncultured Planctomycetales bacterium | reverse complement strand
GGAATTCCTGGAAGTTCGCGGCGCTTGCTCCGCTTGTGACTGGGAAGGTACCATCCAGCCGCCGCTATTCGTTTGCCCGCAGTGCAGTACGCCCGGGGTCGAGATTCGGCAAGGCAAGGAAATGTTTTTGAAGAAACTGGAAGTCCAAACATGACCACCAAGGAAATCAAAGTTTACCGCGACCTGATGGGCGCCAACGAAGAGTGGGCGGCCAAAACGCGAGCGTTGCTGGCAGAGAAAGGCGTGCTGATGATCAATTTGATTGGCAGCCCCGGCGCTGGCAAGACCACCTTGCTGGAAGGCATGGGCGAGCAGCTCGAGCAAAGCATGAAGTTTGCCGTGCTCGAGGGCGACGTCGAAACCACCCGCGATGCCGAGCGGATCGCGGCGTTGGGTGTGCCAGTGAGTCAGTTGTTGAGCGGTGGCGCTTGCCACTTGGAAGCCAAGTTGGTGCATTATGCGCTGCAGGACTTGGATTTGGACAACTTGGATTTGGTGGTGGTGGAAAACGTCGGCAACATGGTTTGCCCGGCGGAGTTCGACATTGGTGAACACGCCAAAATTGCGGTGCTTTCCGTTGCCGAGGGCGACGACAAGCCGCTGAAGTACCCCTTGCTGTTCCAAGAATCCAAGGCCGCGGTTTTGAGCAAAACGGATTTGCTGCCGTACATTCCCTTCGATCTGACAGCCTGCCGCAGTTACATCAATCAGGTCAACGCCAGCCTGCCCATTTTTGAAGTGAGCGGGTTGAAGCAAGAAGGTTTGGGTGCATTTGTGGGTTGGTTGAAGACTTTGGCTGAATAAGGGGCGCAGGCCGTTTCGGGTGGTGCAAGCAGCGGCACTTGTGGAAATTGTTTCAGATTGAATCCGCGGGTCCATAAGGAAGAAGGACCCATGAATTCCAAATCTCTTGCATTCCCCATCCTTGGGACCCTCGTGCTTTCGATTGGATACTTTGCTCCCGTCCAAATCGGAAGTTCGCCGCCGCCACCTCAGATTCAAGGTTATCTTGCTGAACTGCACTTGCATGGCTCTCTAAGTGAGGGCCGGGCAAGCATGTGGCACCATTCGTTGGCGCCGTCACTGGCTGGAGTGGATTACGACGTGTTGTGGTGGACTGACCACATGGACCGCAATACCGCGCGCTGGTTCCCCTTCGAGATCGACTTTAGCAATGGCGATTTTTCGGGCCAGTCCACGTTGGGAGTGGTGAAGTTTCTTAATGCTGATCGCGCTACCACCAACGCCAGTATCGGTGGCACCACCGATCTTTTTGGGCGTTATGTTCACACTAACCCAGGCACCAGCGATTGGAGCAGCGGTGGCGGTGTGCTGGACGACCGCGGTCATAACTATCGCATGAGCTTGATTGGCGACCTCGAAATTCGGGTTGACTTGCGGTTGCCGCCGGCGACTAGCGGCGACGATGTCAATGTGGTGGTGCGGGTGACGTTGTCCTCGCGGGCGGGCGTGCCGAAAAATGAAAAAGGAGCGCCCAATATTCTGGAGTACTCCAACTTTGGCTTGCAGCCACCTGAGTTGCTTAGCCACGCTTATCACAACACCGTGCAAATTCAAAAATTTGAAGCACGCGGAACCGGTTTCACCAACGTTGTCCTGCGTCCACTCGCAGATTCGATGAACTACTTTTATGAGGGGAGTGACCAGTCGATTCACGATATCGAAATTCTGGCAACTTGCCGCAATGGGAAGTCGTTGCAGGTGGACATTGACAATTTTGAGCTAAACGTCGATCCATCGAAAACAGACCGAAATCTATTCGTTGCAGCAGAACAGTTGCTGCATTCTGGCCAGGCTCCGTATAGCAACCTGACTCAACACGTCGGCATGGAATTGGGTGGTCCGCGCTATCAAAAGATTCAAGCAGTGAGCGGGCGCGACCACTTGGTTGCGCTCTATCGCCACACTTTTGAAAATTCTGTCACCGATCTATACGACTTCATGGCCCCCGAGTGGTTGGAAGGATGGCCGCGCACTGGCGTCAATCAAGTGCGCCGTGATCACGGGGTTTCGATCTTGGCCCACATCTTCAGTCCCATGATCCCGCCGTCGGTGCAGCCGGATGACGTCGTCCAGTATTTGTCCGAGCGAGTGATTGAAAACCAAGCGTGGGGGGCCGACGCCATTGAGATCGGTTACAACCTGCGCGGTGCGCCGCTGGAACGGTTCATCGATATTTGGGACAAGCTTTCGTCGATGGGGGTTTACATCACCGGCGTCGGTACATCGGACCACCACAATTTGCGCCAATGGGATCTGCGCACCAACAACATGGGTACGTGGATCCGCAGTACCTCCGATAGCCCGCGCCACCTCGCCGACGCTATCCAGTCTGGACACACTTTCTTCGGCGACCCTTTCCGCTTCGATTCCGTCGCCGGTGATCTGGATTTCCGCATCAGCGGTGGCCAGGTTCGGATGGGCGAGGTCCATCCAATTTCCGAAGTGGAACCGATCCGCTTCAAAGCCGACGTCGTCGGGGCAATGCCTGGCGACAGCATCGTCTGGCTGCATAACGGGGTGGTGGTCGACCGCCACCACATGTCCAGCGCGGCGCGCACCGCGTTTAAGCAAATTGTGGTTCAGCCAGGGGATTGGGTGCGGATTGAATTGCGCACCGATGACGACCGAATTTACCTGCTTTCCAACCCAATTTACTTTGCTGCATTTGGCGATCCAGTGCCGATTCACCGCCAGCCAGCCCAGTGAAAGCGGGCATTTCTAAATTGCCCGAAAGAGCGCCTGCTCGGCCGGAATCCCAGAATTTTACTTCAAAATGTATCTAAATGGCATAATGCCATTACGCAACATGAAATTTGCTCCCCTCGGACTCCCCACATTAGCGGTTGCGGTTTTTGCTGTCGGCTTATGGTCGCCGTTGAAAATCAGCAGTTCTCCGGCACCGCTTCAGACCCAGGCTTACCTCGCTGAACTCCATTTGCATGGCTCCCTAAGTGAAGGCAGGTCAAGCATGTGGAGCCATTCCCTTGCCCCAGCTGCCGCCGGGGTTGACTACGACGTGCTGTGGTGGACGGACCACACCGGTCGCAATACTGCGCGATCTTATCCTTTCGAAATCGACTTCAGTAATGGAGATTTTTCGGGCACCTCCTCGTTGGGAGTTGCAGAGTTTCAAAACACCGATCCCGACACCACCGAGCACAAAGTGCGGGGAAATAATGACCCTTATGGTCGGGTCACCCACATCAATCCCGGCACCAGTGATTGGACCGGCGGCGGCGTCTCCTTGGAGGATAGTGGCAATAACTATCGCATTAGCCTTTTCGCCGACCCAGAGATTCGTCTTGACCTGCGCATGTTGTCGAGTATCGGCGGCAACAACGTCAACCTGGTGGTGCGGGTGATCTTGTCGTCGCGGCCTGGAATCGCCCAAACTGAAAATGGTGCGCCGAACATTCTGGAGTACTCCAATTTTGGTTTGCAGCTGCCGACGTTACTCACTCACCAGTACCACAACACGGTGCAAATTCCGAAGTTTGAAGCG
>CAZMDZ010000391.1:0-3549 GCA_964565175.1 uncultured Planctomycetales bacterium | reverse complement strand
CTGGCGATCATCGAACAGGCCTCGGGGCGCTACGGAGGGGATGTCGCCTTCGGTACTCAACGCCGTGGTGGAGAGGTTGATGATGAAGGTCGGATCGGTCGCGAGTCAGTATCAAGGGAAACTGAAGGATGGGGCGCCCCATTTGGGAGTGAGCGTCGGTGTGGTTCACGTCGAAGCGGGCGGTTGTTTGGAGCTGGATGCGCTGCTCGAATGCGCCGATAGCGCCCTGTATGGAGCCAAAGCCGCTGGCCGCGGCACATGGCGTATGGCCAATTGCTAACATGGCTCGTCACTCCCCGACAAGCCATGTGCAACTCACGAACCGTCGCGCTTTTTTGCGCTGCAATGATGTCCTCCTGCTCCTCGGTCCTGGTCGAAGATTCCCCAAGCTTTCTCGATGATGCTGACTTTTTAGCCAAGCACGCCGATGGCCAAATCGTGATCAGCGGGACAGGAGGTTATGTTTTCTGTCCTTCCCTGCAGGGGAGGGTAATGATTTCGGCGGTGGATCTCAGTGAGCCGAGTCTCGGTTTTTTGAATCACGACCAGGTGAAGAGCGCAGCGGAGAGCGAGGTATTCACGAATTATGGCGGTGAAGATCGCTTTTGGATTGGTCCGGAGGGAAGTCGCTTTTCTTTCTACTTTGATCCCGGTAGCGAAATGAGCCTCGATTTCTGGCGGGTGCCAGAAGAGCTGAACACTGGAGAATTTTCTTCCACTTCATCTGCCAACCGGATGGAGCGGCGAATGAAGTTGAGCAATATGCAGGGGCAGAGTTTCGACATTCGAGTTGAGCGCAGCATTGAAACTCCTACCCAAACCGAGGTCGAAGAGATCGTCGGCGCTTTGCCGGAAGGCGCGCGCTGGACTTCTTTTCGCAGTGTGAATACCGTTTTCAACGAAGGCGACCTCGCCTGGACGCGCGAAACCGGGCTGCCTTGCATTTGGATTTTGGGCATGTTTAAGCCAGGCCCGGAGTCATTGGCAATCTTGCCATTTCGCACCGACACCGCAGACCCTGATCACGGGCCAGCGGTCCGCACCGAATATTTCGGCGAATTAGACGAGCGGCGTTTTCGCATTGAAAATGGCTTTGCACTGCTCCGTGTCGATGCGGAGTTCGTTAGCAAGGTCGGCATCATGCGAAACCGGGCGAAGAATGTGATGGCTGGCTTCAATCCGCAGACTCGGGTGCTGACCGTGGTTCATTTCACGCCGGTCGAGCGTAAGTCTCCCTATGTCAATGAGCGCTGGGTGACCGACGTCGACCCGTTTTACGGCGATGTGGTGAACTCCTACAATCACGGCGGTCCGGAGCAGTTTTATGAATTGGAGTCGTCGTCCAAGGCGTTGGAATTGAAACCGGGTAAAAAGTACACCCACGTTTCCACGACCAGCCATTTCCGTTTCGAAACCGAAGCCCAACTGGCCGACGCCGTTTGGAATGCGTTGGGTTTAGAATGGGCCAAAGTGCAAGCCGCCTGGTTTTAGCCGCTGACACCATCTTTTCGGTGCGACTCCTAAAGTCCACCGGCCACTGAGGGCTGGCGAACGGGGATCTATGGGGCGGGGAAAGGTCCGCCGTGCAAAACCTCGAGCGCAGCAGCAGCTCCCCAGGAGAATTGCGGTACTGCAGGGCGACCGCCGCGCACTGGGGCGCCGTCCAAAGGCGAGTAGCATTCAAAATACGCCTCGTGTTTCGCCAAATGCTTGCGCATGCGGTCGCGGCCGTCAGCAGCTTGATCGCCTAAGATTTGGAAAGCGATGGCGGCATGGTCGTTGAACACGCTGCCGTCCCAAAAACCATGAGGATCAAATTCTGATTCGGCTGCCGACAGCGAGGGGAACGGCACCTCGGTCCAGAAATGGCTTGCCGAAGTCATGCGCTCGATCACCTTTTGCCTCTGGAAGTCCGATGCCACTCCAACCCACAAAGGAATCCAAGCTGCGGCGCTGATGATGCCAGTGCTGGCTCCACTACTTGCATAAACGTCGCAGAAACAACCCTTGGCTTCATTCCAAAGGGCGCGTTGAATGGCGTCGGCAAGTTGCTGGGCTTGCTTTTGGAAGGGTTGAGGGTCGACTCCGATAACCGGTGCAAGCTTCGCCATTGCACGGAAATCGTTGTAAAGGTAAGCGTTCAAATCTGGTGCCCATAAATCGAACAGGTGCCAGGATCCATATGGAATTAGGTCTGCTTGCTTAAAGCGGTAGGAATCGTCCCAGCCAGACTCCCAGGTTGCTGACAAAAAGTCGACGCCCCCTGCACGGAACAGCGCTTCTCCGGGCATTCGTCTCGCTATGCACCACCAGTCCAACTGCGATTTACATTTTGGAAACAGTTCGCGAACAACCTCTTCATCACCGCTTTGCTGCCACAAATGATGAAGCGCCCAAGCCGCCATCGGTGGTTTGGTATTGCACCAGTTGTCTTCGCGCGGATTGGGTTTGATATGGTCGGGAACCATGCCGTCCGCTTGCTGGCGGTGGAACTGAGCGCGCAACTGCTCGGCGGCAAGGTCGGGTGCGAAGAAAGAAAGAGCGTGGGCATGTTTCCAAGAATCCCAAGCCCAATAGCCCCGGTGATAAAACGGCGAAGGAATCACGCCGTAGTGAGGTAAATCCGGCAATGGCGAGCGCAAGTTCCACAGCAAGGTCGCTATGCCGCGCGCCATTAACACTTGTGACAGTGGATTGTCTTCCATCTGCATGTGGGTGAAGGCGCGGCGGAAATAGCTATTCCAGCGTTCGCGATTGCGCTCAAACTGGTCAGCAGGCGGCATCTCGCAGCTGGTCGCGTCGTTGCCGATCAGGATCCAATTCGCGTTGCCCTGGACCTCCGTCCGGTAGGGGAGCTTGCCGTCGATTTCCAGCTGTGGACTAGCCCCAGCAGGGGCATCGTTGGCGGCGCAAATTTCAATCAATAGATTGCCGCTTTCGACGAAACCAATGCGCAGCCGGCTACCATCCATCAACACTGCTTCCTGGCGATCCGGGTAAGACTTTGCTTGATGCAACGAGCTGCCCAAATTCAGTCGATAGACTTCGCCGCTAAGCGTATCTCGAATTTCTAGCAAGCAATCGGTGCCCCAGGTGACTCCAAGCCACGAACCGTAGTCACTGAACAAAGCGATTGCCCGTCCTGCGTGATTACGCAAGGGTAGGAAATCACAAAACTTATCAACGCTGAGTGCAGTAGTAGCCATAGCCGGGCTCATTGGAGTTGAGTTGGGGAAGCCGGGGACCATTTCAGGATAACGCCTAGGTGGGGCGTTCACACCCTAAACGTCGTTCCAGTGCGCTCGTCGAGTCGAGGGTCGAGTGCTGGCGAGTCAATTACTCGTGGCGCAACGCTTCCACTGGATCCATGTTGGCGGCTCGCCAGGCTGGATACAGCCCGAACAGCAAACCAACGCCCACTGAAATGCAAAACGCCAAAGTTGGTGCAGCGGGAGTCACAACCGGCTCCATATCCGTGTAGTACTCCACTACCTTTGGAATGGTCAAACCCAAACCAATACCGAGTAGACCACCACCTACAGAGAGCAC
>CAZMDZ010000390.1:0-3560 GCA_964565175.1 uncultured Planctomycetales bacterium | reverse complement strand
ATGTCAAAGCCACTGATGTCTTGCAGCCAGACAATGGGGATGCCGTCGGAATTGCAAGCGCGTGAAAACTGCGAAATCTTGGCAATGCCTTCGCGGTAGAGAATTCCACCTGGCTTGACCTTGCCGCGGTGCTCAGGGTCGGCGACCGGACCTTGCACGTTGGCAATGAAGCCGGTGTACAAACCATTCACTCGACCAATTCCGACGACCATCTCTTTGCCACGGTGCGGCATTAACTCCCAGAACATCGAGCGGTCCACCAAGCGGGCGATGACTTCGCGCACATCGTAATAGGTGCGATGGTCGGGCGGAAACAAGGTGTCCAGCTCGGTCGCTGGGTACTGCGGATCTGCCGAGGCAACTCCACCGCGACGGAAGTCTGCGCCGCTTCCGGCTGTGCGCTTAATCTCGCGACGAATCGCTTCCAAGCACGCCTCGTCGTCGGGCACGCGTTCGTCGGCGCAAGCCGATTGGTGGACATGAACTTCTGGACCGCCAATGCCGAGGCTGGTCAGCTTCTGCGACTTGGCGCCCTTAATCAACGCCGCGCCCGCGATGACCATGTAGGCCTGTTCGGTCATATACACCCGGTCAGAAATGATTGGCATGTAACCGCCACCGGCAATGCAATCGCCGAACACTCCTGCGATCTGCGGCACGCCTTCGGCCGACAACTGTGAGTTCTTCTTGAAGATGTGGCCGGCGCCAAAGCGCCCCGGGAAGGAACGCGATTGCTCGGGTAGGAACAGGCCCGAGCAGTCGACCAAGTAGACCACCGGAATGCGCAAGTTCAGGCCAATCTCTTGGGCGCGCTCAATCTTCTCTGGCGACTGCGGCCACCAAGAACCCGACGCCACCGTGTTGTCGTTGGCAATCACCACCACCCAGCGGCCTTCTACCTGGGTCAGCGCGGTAATGACCCCGGCACCAGGCGCTTTCATCTTGCGCCCGCCCTGATCAAACTCAACGCCCCAGTTGACGAAGGTGCCCACCGGGTGAATCGGCGCATCCGCGTCTTTCAACGCCTCAAGGCGCTCCCACGCCGTCATTTTGCCTTTGGCGTGGGTGCGTTCGGTGTACTTCTCTCCCCAGCCTTGCCGAATTTCGTCGCGCCGATCGCTCAGCAGGTCTAGGTGCTCGCCCATCGCCGAGCCATTTCGCTTGACCTCATCCTGTTCCAGGAAGGCGTCGCGGGGAGAGCCGATGGGGTGTAGGGGGACAAAGGCCATAGCCCCCGTATTATGAGTTCGCGGCTATTTCTTTACCCGCGAATATTCGATCTCCATCACCTTGACGTTCGGCTTTTTCGGCATCGGATCGGACGGCGATGCCGGAATGCTGTCGTACATCTCAAGAGTGAAATGATCCTTGTCCTTGGGCACCGAGCGCATCAAAAACTGACGGCCATCTGGGCTCATCATGTCGCGCATGGTTCCAGACAATTCCAGCACCCCGTTTTCGTCCATTTCGCCTTCGCTATAGAACATGCCGGTGCTCATGCTGTCAATCCACATGCTCTGATACTTCTTGGTGAAGTTGTCGTAGCCCATGATCAAAATGCCGTTGGTTTTGGTGTTCATGCCGCCAAAGGAAAAGTTGTATTGCACCTTTTCGATCAAAAATCGGCCGCCTAAAGCTTTCTGCACCTTGGTGTGTCCGGTGCCTTCCGTCCACGGCTCATCCGGTGCTGTCTTCATTTTGGTAATGGTGTCCCATTCGCCGACGCCCACCATCATCTTTTCGTGCGCCTCTCCCGGCTGGCCAAGCGCCATGTATTGCATCATCATTTCCTCAGGAGTCATTTCCTCGACGGAATGGCCCGCCGGCCCCTGGGGCTCCTGAGGAGGGGAAGTTCATTCTGTGGTCAGCCACGACGAAACGGCGGCAACGGGAACGGCGGTGAGGATGGTTTGAAGCAACAATTTCATGGCAACTCCGAAAAGGGGATGAACCACTCCCGCCAAACGGAGGTTTGAAGCCGGGGAGTGGAGGGACTGCGCCTCTAGCGCAGGAAAAGCTGGCACTGATCCAGCAGCCGACGCAAATCGCCAGCATATTCTCCTAGAACCGAATCCGGATTGTTCAAGGGCAGCCACTCTGGGCCATAAATCCGAACTGGCAGGTCGTCGGCGTAAGTGCTGAAGACCAGCACACTTTCGCCGGGCAATTTCATCGCCAAAGACGACCAGGACGACGACACCACTTTGCGGTCAGTTGGTGGATTCAGCAGGTTTTCCCCCAACGAGTAGGAGCCAGCCTGACTTTCCGGCACGCCGATCATTTCAAGCAAGGTGCGCGGCACGTCGATGTGGCCGGTGGGCCGGCTTTCGGTGCCAGCGGCTACGCCGGGGCCGTGCATGATGAACGGCACCGCGACCTGCTCCTCGCTGAAGTTTGAGTGGTGGCCCCAGAAACCGTTTTCAAAAAACTCTTCGCCGTGGTCACCAGTGATCAGGACGATGGTGTTGTCGAGCAAACCGCGCTCGCGCAGCGACTCAATCATGTTGCCAACAACGACGTCGCCATGGCGCACCGAGTTGCGGTAGCGGTTGAACAGCGCCCAGCGATCCGGCGGTTTCAAACCGTAGGAAAGTTGGATATAGCCGACCTTCTTCGACGACGGTGTGAAGTAAGTGTCTTCCTCGGGGAAAGAATAATTGGCATGGGTGCTATCGAGCAGCGAAAAAGCGAAAAACGGTTTTTCCTGGTTTGGTCGCTGATCCAGCCACTCGCCAAAGCGCGAAGCCACTTTACGATCCTTTTGCCAAGGCTCGCCCTCAAAGACATCTTCGACGTCTTCTTCGATCGCCGCCCAAGCCGTCGAACGAAACTCCGGGAACGATTGCGAGGCACTGCAGATGACCTTGGTTTCGTAGTCCAAGCTTTTTAAAGAATCGATCAAGACCGGCGATTGCTTTTGCTCGAGCATCGGCCACCAGTAGCTGCCGTGCAAGCCATAAAGCAAAGTGAAGATGCCGTGCCGGGTGCAGTTGCCACCGCTCCAGTGTGAAGTGAAAACGCGCGCATCTTGGCTGAAGCTCCAAGTGTTGGGCATGGTTTCTGGGCCGAGCATGTCGGCGCGTAGACCATCGAGGACCAAGACCAGGATGTTCGGCCGGGGGCCGTCGTCAGGGAGATCTAATTCCTCAAGCGGATAAACTAGATCAAAGCCTTCCTTGCGGAAGAGTTGTTCGTTTTCGGGTAGAGGTTCGTCGGCGATGCGCTGCCAGATCTTTTTGGGCAGCGTGTAATAGGGAAGCAATTCGCTGATCGAAGCCAGTTCTTCATGACCCTGCTCTAGGTCGCGGGCGTAGAGGTTGCGTTCGGCAGCGACGACCGGCAGCAGTAAACCTAAAGAAAGCAGAACCGGTTGCAGACGGGCGGCGCGGCCGGATTTGCGGCGGGCGCGCTTGAGGAACTTGCCATAAAGAAATGCTTGGGTGCTAACAATGCCGACGAAAGCGAAAATGGGCAGAACGAAGTCGACTAGGTCGGGGTGGATGGCGTCGTGGCCGCCCTCGGCGGCGCATAGCGGCTGCAGACCAAAGGCGGTAAGCTAC
>CAZMDZ010000389.1:0-3569 GCA_964565175.1 uncultured Planctomycetales bacterium | reverse complement strand
GCACGACGATATCGCTGGCTTGCAAGCGGGCGGCGTCGAGTTGTTGAGGGGCAACCGGCTGCAGTTCGACCGGGCCGCCAGTGCCCAGATCCAAGTAACGCTTGATGCTGTCAAAAACGCCGTCTGCTTGATTGGAGGAGGCGGCCTCACCGACCAAGGCTACCGGCGACGCATCGCCAACGTGCAAAATGGCATGGCGCTGGTCGTCTTGGCTGAGTTCATCGCTATCGAGCACCAGCGAAACGCTGCGTGAACCGAGTTCGGCTGGCTGCAGCATGTGCTGGAAGTCGGCTTCGCCCGAGTGACCGAGTTCTAAGCTGCGGGTGTGCATCGCGACTTGATCGACCATGAGAGTTGCGCGCACCGTTGCCGCCGGGCCAAAGCGACGGACCGTTGCACGGACCTCGACCGGATTGCCGCGGGTGAGTTGACTGGGGGTAACTTCCAGCGCGGTGACGGCGGTATTGGGGCCCAGCAACCCAGTCTCGTGCAGCTGCAAGGCGAAGCCCGAGGCACTGAGACGTTGCAAGGCTTCGCGGATCGAAGTCTGATGATCGTCCACCGGCCAGCTGGCGGCTTGGAAGTCCGAGTAAACCAGCAGTTGGGGGTTCAGGCCCGAATCCTTTTGCAGGTTTTCGGCAGTGGTGCGGGCGGTTTCGAGGGCGGCGGCGATGGCGGCGTTGCCAGCAGGGGCGGCTTCGAGTTCATCTAAAACCAGCCGCACTTCCGCCGGGTCGCCAAAGGCGGGTCGGCTGGCGTTTGGACCAGCCAAAACGAGGGCGGCACGGTCGCCGCGACCGGGATCCAAGTCACCGAGCCGTTCGCGAATTTGCTGCACCGAGCGATCCAGGGCGCTGATGCCGTCGACGCGGCGGTTCATCGACATCGAATAGTCGACGACGTAAATTTCGGCGCGTGGCGGGCGGCTGCCGAGCAAGCTATCGGGGCCCATGGTTGGACCGGCGAGGCCGAGGATCAAAAACAGCACCGCCAAGGTGCGCAGCGCCAGCAGCAGGATGTCTTCCAGCAACACCCGACGTCGGGTGCGGCGGATGGCGCGGCGCAGGAACTCCATCGCGCCAAAGTCCACCTTTTGAAAGCGCTGGCGATTGAGCAGGTGGATCAGGATGGGGGCTGCCACCAATGGCAACGCCCACAGCACCGATGGAAAGAGAAAACTCATGCCCGCGACCTCCGCAGCCGAGCGGCACGGGCGTCAAGGAAGGAGGCCAAGCCGACGTCGAGTGGTTGGTCGCTAGGAAGGCGTCGGAAATCGGTGCGGAGGGCGCGTAGGCCGCGGCGAAGTTCGGCGCCGTGGGCTTCGAATTCGGCGAGATAGGCATCGCGCACGGCGCGCGGTTCGAGCAGCAAGTGGTCGCTGCCTTCGAGTGCTTCGAAGCGGGTGTGACGACCGTAGGGGAAGTCGATTTCAGCCGGGTCGAGCACGCGCAGAGTAATTAAGTCGTGGCGATCATGGCGCAACTGCGAAGCGGCACGTTGCGCGGCTTCGGCATCGCCTAGGCAATCACTTACCCAAATTACTAGGCCGCGTCGGTCCATGTGGGCGAGCGCGGCTTCCAAGCCCAGTGCTGGATCGCCTTCGCCATCCGGCTGCAGTTCTTCCAACTGCTCAATCATGTTGCGGAAGTGGGCGTCGCCACGCCGCGGCGGCAAAAAGGATTTCAACTCGCTGCCATGAGTGATGGCCAGTGCGCTTTTGTCTCCTTGAATGTTGAGCAAGTGCGCCAAGCCGCCAGCAATCCAGGTGGCGTAATCGTGTTTGCTCCAATCCAGGCTGCCAAAACGCATCGAAGCCGACGCATCGAGCACGATGAAACCAGTCAGGTCGGTTTCCTCCTCGTACTGGCGCACGATGTTGCGCTCGGTGCGCGCGATCAGCTTCCAGTCCAAGTGGCGGATGTCGTCGCCCGGCACATACTCGCGGTGCTGGGCAAACGTCGAGCTCGCGCCGAAAGCTGCCGAGCGGTGATGACCGCCGACCAAGCCTTCGACTGCGGTGCGGGCGCGGAGCTCTAAACGAGCCAGCCGGGCCAGCAGCTTAGGATCCGATGCCCGTGGCACGCTCTCCATCTAAGGCACTGGGGTGAGCTTCGGTTTCTTGAATGAGGCGCGCGACGATATCGTCGGCGGTGATGCCCTCGGCTTGCGCTGCGAAGTTGGTCAGCAGGCGGTGGCGAAGGACGGCAGGAGCGACGGCGTTGACGTCGTCGGTGCTGACGTGCATGTTGCCGTGCAAAAGGGCGCGCGCTTTGGCCGCCAAAATCATGTTTTGCGAGGCGCGCGGACCGGCGCCCCAGGTCACCCATTGGTTGATGAAGCCGGGTGCATCGGCTTGGTTGGGGCGGCTCCGGCGGGCCAGAGCGACGGCGTATTGCAGCACCGGATCGGCCACTGGGACTTTGCGCACCAAATTTTGCAGGCTGATCAGCTCTTCGGCGGTCAACACCTGCTCGACTTCGGCGTCTTCGGCACCCGTGGTGCGGCGCAGGATTTCAGCTTCTTCGGCATCGGACGGGTAATCGACCCGAATCAGGAATAGGAAGCGGTCGAGCGCGGCTTCCGGCAAGGGGTAGGTGCCTTCTTGCTCGATCGGGTTCTGAGTGGCCAGCACGAAAAATGGATTGGGCAAAGCCATTGCCTGTCCGCCAGACGTAACCTGTTTCTCCTGCATGGCTTCCAGCAATGCGGCCTGCGTTTTCGGCGGCGTCCGGTTGATTTCGTCAGCGAGCAGGATGTTGGTGAAAACAGGGCCTTTGACGAAGTGGAAGCTGCGCTCGCCCGAGGCCGGGTCCGTGTGCAGGACCTCAGCGCCGGTGATGTCACCTGGCATCAAGTCAGGCGTGAACTGAATACGATGGAAATCAAGGTCCATCGTTCGAGCTAAAGTACTGACCAGTAATGTTTTAGCTAGGCCTGGCACGCCTACCAAAATGGCGTGCCCGCGAGCCGCAATGGCCAAGGTCAGCTCCTCGACGACCTGCTCCTGGCCGACGATCACTCGACCGACTTGGTTGCGTAGTCGCTGGAAGGTTTCGGCGAAGCGTTGAGCTTCGGCGGGTTCGGACGGAAGTTGCGATTCAGTCATCTATGGTTGTGCGCCGCTAAAGGTCGGCATCAGTGGCCCCGTCGCTTTCCTGCTCGGAAGTGGCGGAGTCCTGGAGGTCATCCGGCGTACGGTCCGGCTCTGTTGGGATTATGCGTTGTTGCTGCGCGAGTTTCTTGACTCCTTCAGAATCGTCCACAACCCACTTCAACCTGTTGTGTTCTTCCAACATCTCCTCGCCGGCGATATCCGAGCGGGACCGCGCCGTATCTTCCATACGACGGGCTTCGATGAGTTCAACTACAGCTGGCAGCAGCACAAATAAGCCGACCGCAACCGCCGCACCCCAGAAGAGGGTTTCAAACAGACGGTTGCGGGCGGTCGGTTTCGGCTTCACTGAGCCCTACCGTACCTCGCGGAGGACCCCAACCACTCCTCAATTCTGAGCAATTGGTTGTACTTTGCGACCCGGTCTGAGCGGCAAGGCGCGCCGGTTTTAATCTGG
>CAZMDZ010000388.1:0-3571 GCA_964565175.1 uncultured Planctomycetales bacterium | reverse complement strand
CGCGCCATCCAAGCCAATGGTAAACTGCCCATCCAGGTGATCCGGGTGTGACAAACGGAAGCGGTTGATGTCGAAGTCACCAAAGTTCCCTGTCGTGTAAACGATTTAGATCTTGGCGTTTTCGCCAGCTTTGTAAACCTGTAAATCGCCGGATACCAAAGTCTTGGGATCGGGAATGTTGGCGTCGATCCAAAAACGAATGCGGCGCGCGTCTTCAATTAACACCGCGCGATTAGCGTAGGCCACGTTTTGGCCTTGATAGTCCTGCAACAAAGCTTTGAATTGACGGTCGGCGTCGGACCAGCGCCGCTGATCCATTAGCTTGTGGATCTTCTGCAGGGCTTTGTCAAAGTCGGTGTCGCTGTGTTGGGGGAGGGCGGCGGCAACCACCCACAAGGGGAGTGCAAGGAAAAGAGAAATCATAAGGATTGAATGGGGAAGACCATGATACGACTTCCTTGGGCCTAATCAGGTCGAAGAATGACGCCGTGCGCTTCGGATCCGTCGATCCAAACCTCCAACTCCTTGTCGAGTTGGATATGCGCTAAACCATTGGCGCCGCTTTCGACCACCGGCCAACTGCGCAGCCACTCAAGATCGAGATGGCCTTCATCAGCTTGTGGATTCACCGAAAAATAGCCGACGCGAAAGCTGGTGAGGTTATGGAAGAAGTGCGAGCCTTCGGACGGCTGCACGCGAAACTGCTTGAAGCCCGTTTCCACCACCACTCGAGCGCCGTTAATCTCCGCCCAATCCACCGGGATGCCCATCCACGAATCTTTTGATCCCCAGCGACCGGGGCCGATCAGCAGATAAGGGCGACCTTGGTTACTCAAAACCGCATTCCATTGGGCAATGTCGGCGGCGGTTTCGCGACTCACGGCACGATCAAAATCCTGCGGGTCGACAAACACGATGTCTTGGATGCCGCGGATGCGCCCATTGCCGAAGGCGCGATGGCTGGCACAAACAATGCGCTCATCGTCGACCTCATCCATCGAGAAATCCACCGACGCCTCCGATACCGCCATCGGTCGGATTTGCAGCAGCGCAATCTCTGCGCCAAGCCCATCAGCCGGGTCGAGGTTGACGGCGAACTCCAGCTCGACTGGGCAGCCCATCGAACGCCCGCCAATTTCCAGTAACGAAGAAGCAAACTGCGCCAACGGGAAAGTTTGGTGCTTCAAAATGCTGGCGAAGGTCACCAAGCGGGTGCCCGGCCGACCGACGCCATCGGCAATGCGACCGTCAGCCGGGATCCATGTCGACGCCATTGGGTGGAGCGCGTCGTCTTGATCGGCGGTGCTGACGGGAAAGCGGCACGGCTGGAAACGCTCAATGTTGTCCGCTTCGTCCGAGGCATCGGGGTCCATTGGAATGGCATAAAAGTAACGCTGAGCATTCTCAAGGATGTCTTCCACCGATGAAAATTCCGGCAAGCTCATGGGGTATTCGGGGCAAAAGCGCAAACCGCCCTCGCCCGCAACCACCGTCCGCCCCAATCCCAGCGCCACCGAACAAACGCCATCTTCCGGCTTGCAGCGACCGTGCGGGTAGAAGTTGTGCGAGCGCGCTACGCCCGAAAAACTGGGGTAAAAACGACCATTGCGATTCTTGCCGTAAACCGGCTGAATGATCACCGCCATCTTCTCTTCTTCGTGGCGGTACGGTGTGGCGCGAATGTAGGAACGCGCCCGATCAGAAAACGCCGAGGCGTAAATGCGTTTGATTCCGCGGCACAGTTCGGTCAGCCGTTTCTCGAGCGAGCCAGCGTTGCGAATCATCACCGTTTCATAAATGCCAGCGAAGGGCTGGTGGTGGGAATCTTCGAGCAAGCTGGACGAACGCACTGCCAAGGGACCATGGAAATGGCGCAGCAATGCCCGCAAGTCGGACAGCAAACCACCCGGCAGGCGACCGCGCAAGAACCGCGCCTGACGTTCTTCTTCATTCAACTCATCGCTAAAAGCGACTTTGTGCAGATGGTTGCGGCGTAGGAATCGGTCGAAAATTTCGGTCGTGAGCACCACCACTTGCGGCACGTGAATGCGCACGCCTTGGAATTCGCTGTCCGGCACATAATGCGGCATGGTGCGATTGATAAAGGCAAGCCCACGAGCTTTGCCGCCAAGCGAGCCGTTGCCGATGCGAGCGAAGTTGACGGTGTCGTCGAAAGAATTGCGGTCGAAATCGGCGATTGCGCCTCGTAGAGAGGCTTTGCGGGCTTGGTAGAGAGTGTTGACCAAATAGCCGCGGATGTCTTCGATATCGGCAAAGTCGCCGACTTCTTTGTCTGACAGCTGATCGGCCAGTGCAAACTCGGTGCGCGCTCGCAGCCAGGTCGAGAAATGATTTCCCTTGGCGTGCTGCATGATCGACTCGAGGTCGACCTCGCGCAGTGCAGCTTCCAATTCACGCAAGGACCGCGCTTGGGTGATCAGCTTGCCGTCGGTGCCCTTGAATTGGAATGGGCCGAAGCCAAAATTTTCCAGCAAGAACTCGCGCATTTGCTGGTGCAGCAAATTGGACCCCTTCTGAGTGAAGGTGGAGTTGAACTCATAAGCCAAGTCGACGTTCGCCGGATCCGACGACTGCACCATCACCGGCAAGTGCGGCGCCTCTCGACGCATATGCTCCAACAACTTGCGCCCCGCCTGCTCATCCATTTTGGTCCGGTGCCGCGTTTCAGGCAAAGTGATGTCTGTGATCACGCCCAAAAGGTGCTCTTTATGATTCTCAAAAACCTGCACAGCAGATCGCAGATCGCGCGCCAGCAAAATCTTTGGCCGCGCCCGCGCCCGCTGGAATTTGTGGGAGGTATTGACGCTCTCTTCCAGCACACTGCGAATCTGCTGCTGAATCTCCGCGTACAGTCGCGGCAGATAAGCAGATAAGAAGTTCAGTGAATCCTCGACCAACATGATCGAGCGCACGCCAACCACTTCACAATCATGAACACAATTTCGACGGTCTTCCATCAGCGTCACAATCGAATTCAATATCCGACTATCACCGGTCCACAAGAAAACCTCATCGAAGGCATTCACACCGCCGTCGCGCATCAGTGAATCAATCGCGCCAGTGTCATAGCCCAACAAAACCACCGGTGTTGACCCAGTGTGTTGCTTCACCTGCTCGGCGAAACTGACCGGATTAATTCCGCCCATTTGCGGCGTAACAATGACCAGCTCATTTTTGTCCGAGTGCATGACCCGGTCCAAAGCCTCACTCGCATTCGAAACTCGGACCATCTTGGGTCCACGAGCACCAAAAACCGCCCGTCCACCATGCAGCAGATCTTCTAACTGACCATCTTCCTGCAAAATAAATGCGTCGTACAAACTCGAAACCAGGACCACTTCCTGAATCCGATAAGGCATTAGGGTTTCGAACCCTTGCATCCATGCCTGGGTTTGGTCTGGTTGAATGGTGGTTCTTTTGATTGCCACTGATGGTTAGGTTAGCAGGGTTTGGGGGGATTTCAGTTGAGGGTTTTTGTGGTATTGGGGGCTTCGGCGAGCGCGTCTCGGCGCTCCACGCTCCGCTGGGCCGGCTGCGCCGGTTCCCGAGT
>CAZMDZ010000387.1:0-3579 GCA_964565175.1 uncultured Planctomycetales bacterium | reverse complement strand
CGTCAGCATGGCAGCTTGGAAGGGCGTGACCTGGCGGCTGTGGTGACTTGCAAAGAGAGTTATCCGTGGACGCACGGCCTTGCGGGCTTCCCCACTCCAGGCAGTGATGCACCTCATGTGATCTGTTATGACTTTGGCGTCAAGCGCAACATTCTGCGTTGCTTGGTCTCGTCGGGTTTCCGCGTCACCGTGGTACCTGCATCAACCACCGCTGCAGAAGTAGAAGCTTTGCGACCCGATGCGCTGTTTTTGTCCAACGGCCCTGGCGATCCAGCGGCGGTGACCTATGCGCACGAGAATGTTCGCGAGTTGGTCAAAACCGGCTTGCCGACCTTTGGCATTTGCTTGGGCCATCAAATCTTGGCGCACGTTTTTGGCGCGACCACTTACAAGATGAAGTTTGGTCACCACGGTGCCAACCATCCCGTGGTGGAGTCGGATGTAGGCAAAATTGACATCACTTCGCAGAACCATGGCTTTGCCGTCGATCTGGAATCGATGAAAGGCACGGGGTTAAAGGCCACTCATATCAACGGCAACGATGGCACGCTGTCAGGTATGGAGCATGGCGACCTGCCAGCGTTTTCGGTTCAATTCCACCCCGAAGCGGCACCTGGGCCCAATGACCCGCAGCACTTGTTCACGCGTTTTTACGCGATGGCCAAGCAATGCGGGCGAACGAGTAAGGCTTAGTCCAACCGCCTTGGATTGGGCGCTGGTCAGAGCAAGCGACGCGGACTGAAAAGGTCAGCGTTTTCGGAACGGCCATTCATCAATAGCTCTGCAACGAGCCCACCAGCGGCAGCGGCGAGGGTACTGCCCCAGCCATGGAAGCCTAGGCATAGGAGTTCGTCGGCACGAAAGGGATTGCTGCCAATGCATGGCAGGCCGTCGGCGGTTGTCGGCATAGGAAGCATTTGCTGAGCCACGATTTCAGCACCTGCGGAAGCGAAAGTACTCTTGCCGATGATCGGAATGTCGCCAGGGCGAACCTCGGACGAAGGACGGGATTCAGTGATGAGCACTGTGCCATCGGCGCAGGAATGCCAATCGGCACGGCCGCGGTTCCAAATCACCGCCGGGAGCGGAGTGCTGGATTGCGGCATGCGCAACCAAGTCAATCGTTCTTGCCTGGATGCAAGCAGCATGGCGAGTGAGGGTCCGTTTGCGACAGCGTTGGTTTCGCACGCATTGATGAGGCATTCGCTGCGGATCACAGCTTGCACTCCGGCTTCTCGGTTGGAGGGATTCGACGGCGTACTAGGTGCGCCGATATCGACTTGAATGGCTCCATCATTTCGACCATCGCAACGCATGATCGATACCCTGGAATGCACCCTTACCCCTTTGAGGGCGAGATCAGC
Source organism: uncultured Planctomycetales bacterium (assembly GCA_964565175.1). Taxonomy (GTDB): domain Bacteria; phylum Planctomycetota; class UBA1135; order UBA1135; family UBA1135; genus JACNIZ01. Next base: position 2,215 of record CAZMDZ010000387.1, on the reverse strand, counting down.
AACGGACCTCTTGAGGAAAACCGCCGGATCGTAACTGCCACCACGAGGATCGAAGACCGCCGAATACGGGCTAGCAAAACCAAGAGCGCCTTCCACCTCCGGTGGGGACAAGACTTCGATTGGGTAGCTGGAGGATTTCAATAGTTCGACGGATTCAAGCATCTCCTGCTGCTCAAAATCGCTGGCTGGCAAGTGGAACACACCCGAGGTTGAGAGCAAATTGGCCCCCCTTCCGTCAGTTCCTGCTTGATTGAGCCTCTCTGCCCAAGCTTGCATTCGATTGCAGCCCTTGGCAACAAACTGCAACAGGCGGATAGCGTCAGCGCCCATGCTGCTATGGAGGCGGCCGAAGGAGTGCCAGAATGCAGGGGCATGAATACCTCGGGAGCAGCCAGAGGCTCTCCAATCTAGGGCCCCAGGTTCAAGCAACACAATCCGAGACGGGCTAATTCCGCCCTCGATCAGGGACGAAATGGCGAAAATGCCTGCAATGCTGGCACCGAGGATGGTGACGTCGGCGGTTTGGTTGCAAGTGGGTGGCGGATAGCTGGATGCGGCGATGGGCATCAATTTCCATGATAAGGCGGCTTTGATCAAGCCGCACAGAACATCCCGCCGTAAGAGGGGTTGAGGCTTTGATGGCTTTCTTTTGTCGGCCCAATGAGGCAAAATAGAATTTCAGGAGCAACCACATGCTTAACCTCCCACTCATCTTACTTTGCGCTTTCCTGGCCCCTGCCGACCACGATGCTTCGGCAATGGATTTAGCGCCCCCCATGGCAGCGGCCTTCGCTCAGGATCCGATTGAGGAACCAGTGCCCGAAGAACAGGAGCCGGAGGAAGTCGTGGAAGAAGAGGAGGTCATCGAGGAAGTGCTCGACGAGGATGTGATTGAGGAGGAGGTTCTTGAAGAAGAGGCGGAACTCACTCCTGAAGAGGCAGTGGAGCTACTGGAAACTGCGCTTAAAACTCGCGAGCTGGATTTGATTTACGCCGCCATCGAAGAGACCGGGCGGGTGGACGACAAGAAGCTCGTCAAGTTGTTGGGCAAGGCGGTCAAGCACAAGGATTCCATGGTGCGAATGGATGCGCTGGAAGCGTTGCGCTTCAACAAGAATCCTGAAGCACTCAAAGAGTTGCTGAAGCTCAAAAAGTACAAGCCGATTGTGGAAGATGAAGTGGCGGCGGAAGCTTATTACTTGTCGCTTGGGCAAAAGGGCGACGTCAAAGCATTGGCGGTTTTGACCGACAAACTGCACGTCACCAACCGTGGCGACAAGTCCAATCGCGCGCGCATTTTGGCCATTGGCCACATCCGCGATAAGAAGTCGGTGGAAGCATTGCTTGGCATGTTGACTTCGGGTGCAGGTCGGCGTCGCCACCCGAATATCAAAGAGATTCACCTGTCGTTGACTGTGCTGACTGGCGCTGAAGTCAAGTCGAACACCGATGATTGGTTGGCTTGGTGGAATGAGAACAAAAAGACTTACAAGATCACCAAAGAGGAGCAAGAAGCGACGACGAAAAAGGGGCGCGCAACTTGGAGGACCATTTGGGCCGACCCTGAAGATGCTGAGTTGATGAAAGAAGCGTTGAAGCGCGGCAAGACCGACTTTGCGGACGCCGACGAAGAAGAGTTGGATCGGCTGCGCGAAAAAGCTGAGAAGCGCAAAAAGAAAGAAGAAGAGGCGGAAAAAGAAGACGGCAAGGACGACGGCGAAGAGTTTTAACCATCGTCCCTGCCGTTGAGCAGGCTGCTGCGGGTAGATTCCGCAGTCGCACTTTCTTTGATTAATCCACTGCAGTTCCTTGTTCGAACATACGGGCTAGCATCGGCTCGTCGCCTTGGATAGCGGTGCGTTGCATGTACAGCGACATGCCACGCAATCCGCCCAGCTCTTCGCCTGCTCCGGCGCGACCTGGACCGCCGTGGACCAGTTGGGGCAGCACCATTCCTGGACCATAAGCGTGCTCGGCGACCTTTTTGCTGCCGAAGGTCAAGCGTCCATGAGCGGGCGCCATTTCGACTAGGCAATCGCCGGCGAAGCCGCGCTTGTCGGTATACACCGACGCCACCAGACCGCCTTCCCCAAGGCAAACCAAGCGTGCCGCTTCCGAAGCTTCGCCGTTGTAAGGCATCAGCGTGGCAACAGGTCCGAAGACTTCGTGCTCATGCACGATGCCAGCCTTTTCTGGTTGGTTGGCTTGCAACAAT
>CAZMDZ010000386.1:0-3588 GCA_964565175.1 uncultured Planctomycetales bacterium | reverse complement strand
GGTTTATCAAGATGAAATCTTCGTTTCGCCAAACTTCGCCGTTGACGGCACCATGATGGTCGGCGGTGCTCAAGGCTTAAACTTTTGGTTTGACCCTGAGCTGCACGCGCCCAATCCGCATAATGCATGGGGTTGGTACACCAAGAAAAAGAGTGCAACTTTGGGCTACGCGCGTTACTTGGCGTTTTCGCCAAACTTCGATGCAACCGGCACGCCAGGCACGGATCAAACCATATTCTTCAGCACTTCCACTAGTGCAAGGTCAACCTTCCGCAGTTCCGATGGTGGCTTGACTGGCGAAATTTTGGACAAGCTGGTGGACGGAACTCCAGCTCCGTGGTTGCGCAACTTGCTGGTCGCGCCAACCTACGATCCGGCCTCTGCAGCAACGCGTACCGACGTCTACGGCTCGAGCGATAAGCTGGTTCTTCGACTGAAGGATGACCGCTGGCATTTAGTCGGCCAAGTGCCCGCCTACATCGAGACGATGTGTTTGCCGCCGAACTTCGATCGTCAGCCTGGAACCCCTGGACGGGCGGTCGTGTTTATTGGCTTGTCGAAGTATCCTTACTTCGGGGTGGTGGAAGATGCACTCGGTAACCCGAGTATGAATTTCTTCCCAGACGGCTTGGAAGAGAGCGCGGTGATCAAGCTGTTATGCGCACCGGACTTCGACACCAACCCTACGATTTACGCTGCCACCTATACCAACGGAGTCAAGAAGTTAGATCTGTCAGCCCCGACTCCCGTTTGGGAGACCGTAGGAGGCGTGTTTCCTGACTACTTTGTGGATGGCCTCAGCTTAAGTCCGGATTTTGCGAACGACAAAACCATCCTGGTTGGAACGCAAGCCGGTGTGGTCGTTGGGACTGATTCACCTGGAGCGCCGTGGGCGCTGCGGCCTTCTCAATACTCCCGAGACAACGAGGCTCCGGCTTTTCGTTATTACTCGCCCAACAGCCCAGTGAACCCTCAGCCCGATCGTGTTTGGCGTTGGGGTTCTGTTCCAACTTACGACCTTCGTGGAACTCCAGATTTGGCTTTGCGCGATTCGACTGTGGCTCAATCCACCTTTGACGGGGATTACCTCGAATTCACGGATTACGCGGCATCGCTGCAGATCCACACTTTCAAGGGACCAGAAGCTGGCCAAATCGAGATCAACATCGAAAATGCTCTGACCGGCACTTTGGTCCAGAATCAGACTTTCGACCTAGCGACTCCAGTTTGGAGTAGTCAGTCTGTCCAGTTTTTCTTCCCCCACCAACCCGTCAAGGTAAGGGTGACGGCACATTTGGATCCAAACGAGTTGCTCTACTTTGACGGAGCGACTTTTGTGCCGTTTTAAACCGTTGGTTCTTTGCCGTGATCGAGCCTAGGGCTAGCGACGAACGCTGTCACTAGGCTCTCTGCACTGGTGCCGGAGGGGGGACTCGAACCCCCACTCCCTTGCGAGAAAAGGATTTTGAATCCTTCGCGTCTGCCAATTCCGCCACTCCGGCAACGTGCAGAAAGAACCGAGGGGCACATGGCCCCACGCGGGTCAAGAGTTTAGCGAGCTCCCGCCTTGCAAACCAGATGACCACCGGATTTCAGTAACAATTCTTGAGAACGACTGAGTAAATCCCGCTGGTCGTAGCAAATTTGCGGTGAGATTTCGACCGCTCCATTGCCAGAGGGTTCAAGGCCGGCCGCTTGGGCCCAACGACGACTACGCTCACTGAGGGCATCGCGACTGGTCTGAATGGAATCTCCACCAGCCCTATTTTTGACCGGGGCAAATTCGTCTTCGCGAATGGCTAATTGCACCATTCCCCGATCGGCCAGCGGTAGAGCGTCGAAGACAAAAGTCTCAAATTTGACGCCAGGCTGCATCGTTGCTTCTGGACCGTTTCCGGCAAGGACTTTGACGTCCTTATGGGCCAAGTGCAAGGGCAAAGCCGCTTCGGCCATTTCTTGGACGAAATCCAAGTTGAAGCAGTGAATGGCGAGGTTGCCAGCCATGAAACGCAATTGCCCATCGTCGGTGCGTTCCTCGGCAAGCTCATTGGACAAGTCCGAGTACTCAATGCAACCGAGGCGACCATCCGGCTTTTGGATGATCAAGCCGACCTTTTCCATAGGGTCGGTCTTGGCAACTACCTTGACTGACATGCGAGCTTCGTTCTGCAAGTGATGGCCGATGAAAATGGGATCGGCCATGCGCACGAGCGGGTTGTCCACCTGGCAGTAGTACAGCACGTCGACGCCCATCTCGCGGAGCATGGCGTTGACGCCGCTATCTCGAACAGCTCGGTAGAAACCGCCATGACCGTCCGGATTACGGAACAGGCTACCGGGAGTATCGAGTAGGAACTGGCCGTTTTCACTCAGCGCAGGGAGCGTTCCCTGGCAAGCAAAGTGAATTGTTTCGCGTCCCAAGCCAAAGAAACTGCGGTCGGCGAAAAACGCTTGAGTTTCCAGGTGATTGGCTGGGCCAGTTTGGATGATCCAAGGCAGAGCAGCTCCCGAGAGTTGGCGCAAGCGGTGAACCTGTCCAGCCATCATTTGAAACAGGCTGGTCCCGGTAACCGAGCCAAGAGGGAAAGCACCCTTGGGGCCGGAAAATCCCAGCCGAGAGGCTTGTCCACCGGCAACGGTGGCAATCGCCACGCGGCCTGAGCGAATGGCCTGCCAACCTAGTTCTTCAGCCTGCTCGTTGGCCGGGTCCCCGGAGGTTGAGGCGGGCCGAATCGGCGGCGGCAGGATTTCTGTGCCATCCGCAAGAACAGCTTCTTCCAAAGCTTTCCGCTGACGGTCCAGAGTGGTCCAATCGACGGCGGCTAGGTCCGCCAGCAGTGCTTTTTCAAAATCAGATCCAGCACTGCGGGCCGGGCCGAGGACGGACTCCATCCCCCGCTCTTGCAAAGCATTGATTGGGTTCATCGGAGGCTTCTTCGGTGTAAAAGCTCGAGCTTAATTGTCGTTGTCGCCGATGCGCTCCAGAGCCTCTTCCAACAAGTGGACGAGCAACTCTAGCTTGCGTTCCATCAACAATTGGCGCCGAGTGATCTTCTCTACGACCGGAGGAAGCAATGCTTCCAAGGTGTAGTTGTTGATCATGTTAATCACTTCCGCGCGGTTGGCGTCGGGCAGCTGGTGAAAGTGATAGTGGTAGGCGTTGCTCAGCGAGTCTTCGGTAATGTGAAGAGCTTCTTTGGTGATCTCTTCTAGGTCGTTGTGGTCGTGCTCGACCTTAAAAACCTGCTTGCGGTACTCTTTGAGCGCTTCTTCGAATTTCTTCTTCACGGGGATGTCAGCGGGTAATGCCCGCTACTCAAACTTGCGGAATGCTAGAGAGACATTGTGTCCGCCAAATCCAAGGGAATTGGACAGCACATTCCGGAAATTGGCTTCGCGCGGCTGGTCAGGGATGTAGTCCAGGTCGCAACCATTTTCCAGGTCAGGGTTTTCCAGGTTTAGCGTTTGGTGGGCAACGCCGTTTTGCAGCGTCTGTGCACAAACCACCGCTTCCACTGCCGATGCCGCCCCGACTTTGTGACCGAACATCGATTTCGACGATGAGATGCAGATCTTCCGAGCTGCATC
>CAZMDZ010000385.1:0-3594 GCA_964565175.1 uncultured Planctomycetales bacterium | reverse complement strand
CCGGCGAGCACCGTGGTTACAAAACCTCCTCAGCTGCATTCAACCGCGTTTCCCCCAATACTCCATGGGGAGAAAGTGGAAATGGTGCTTGGGAAGTTGCAGGCCGCATCAATACCGTCGACCTCTCGGAAGGCGCAACCGATGAAGTTGCAACCCAACTGGCATTGGCATTGAACTGGTACTTAACCAGCCACACAAGAATCAGCTTCAGCTTCTACAGCGGCGATTCCGACGTCTCCGGTCGCGACAGTGTTTCTGGCGCAGTCATCCGCTTCGGCTTTGACTTCTAAGACCATTTGATTTGGTTCACATTGTGAAATTTTCTCCGGGGCACTCTATGCAGGGTGCCCTTTTTTCTTAGACCACTCCGCGCCTGATCCATGAAAGCAACTCACATTCCTCTCCTGACCTCCACTCTCCTTGCCCTTGCCGCACCTCAAGCTCAGGCGCAATCTGCGGAGGATGGGCAGACGGTTTCGCCCTGGGATCGGGCGAGCACTCAAGTAAGTGCACAATATGGGTTGCAAGCCCGAGTCATGGCCAACGGCTCGAACTTCAGCTTTCACCCGGCTTCTCTTAGCCGCGATCAACCATCCCAAAGTTTTGCCAACTTGCGCTTTCGGAGCTGGGTGAACGTCGGCGATTTGCAGCCTGGCGGCTTTGGTCTTTATTCTCAATTTGAGTTCGGGCATTTGGCTTTTGGCAGCAATGGCGAGGCGCCAAAACTGAATGGTGGAGCCAGCGATGCAACTGGACTTGAACTACGTCGCGGCTTTTTGTGGTTGATGCCAAACTCGAATACATTGGTAAAAGTTGGCGTTCAAGGTTGGAACGACAGGTTCATTGAGCGACCGGACTTTGATTTCAAAAATGATTTATTGGCCATTGATGAATATGACACAGCCGGTTCGATGCTCGCCAACTCCGTATGGGACTTCAATGTGGCGGGGGTAAACGTCATCGGCAGCTTCGCCGAAGATTCACACTACCGACTGGGAACTTTCTTGCTTGGCGCCGGGGATCGCACTTTTAGCGGCGACGGCGGGACAGTGCTCCTTGCTGGCGATTACGATCTAGAGGTTGGTGAGCAGATCTGGGGCGCGAGCTTGTACTTCCTGCAAGACAACGGCGACTACTCCTACGGAACTTTCGCCGGCCCAATGGCGGCCTATGGATCTAGTCACGACCTTTGGGCCGGAATCCGCGCGAATCTTGGCCAAGACGCTTGGGATCCTTCGCTTGCTCTGATTTTTAATCAAGGCGGGACTGATAACCCGGACTGGGATCACCAAGGATGGGCGGCGCGAGCTTCTGCCAGCGGCCAAGTTTCCACCGGCAAGCTCTCGCTCTTATTCGCCGCCTCCTCCGGCGACGACGGCAACGGGGACTCGGGCGAATTCAGAACCATTGCCCAAAGTGCGCGGGACAATTTCGGCAGTCAAGGCTATTGGGGCTTTCTGCCCATCGCATTCCCCAGCGGCCCTTCGGACGTCAACGATTTAGGCGTCAGTTTGCAAAACCGTGGCTTGGGTTTGCTCACATTCCAAGCCGCATGGCAGTTGCCGCTGAATGAAAGCCTGAGTTCGCAGTTCGCCGCTGGTTGGCTGCAATCCGCTGAGGAGAACCCGGTCAGCGGGCAGCGAGCAATGGGAACTGAAATCGCAGCCATCCTCGATTGGAAGCTGCGGCCAGGATTTGGAATTCAGTTCGGCAGCGCCTACTTGTTTAGCGGGGATTTTTACGCCCCTTCCACCAGCGGCACAGCAGAGGACCTGTACGAACTCTTCTTCCGCATGCAGTTTGAATTCTGACGGCTACGCTTGACTGTCGAATTGCTTTCGCAGCAAACCCGCGTGAGTAAACTGGATTCGAATGATTCCAGTTCGCCCCAGCTGCGGGCAATTCAGACTCCTTTTCTTTCGCAGCCGCCCTTTGCATGAAGGACGCCCCTCCGTCCCGCCGTTGGTTGAAACCGTTGGATCGCAATACGCCCTTGTGGGCGTATCTGCCACTGATCCTCGGCGCCTTGCTGATGCTGTTCCCCCTTTGGTGGATGCTGGTGATCAGCCTGGAAACGCCAGGACGCGCTGGCGCCGCCGCCGCCGGAGGTGCCGACGTCAAGTGGTGGCCGAGTGACCCGCAATGGTCGAACTACCCCGACGCGCTGCAAGAAGTCGGCTCGACTCCATGGACTGGCTTCCTTGATGCACTAGCCAACTCCATCGTCGTCACTGTGTTGACGGTCATCGGCACGGTGCTTTCCTGCAGCCTCGCTGGCTATGGATTTGCCCGAACGAAGTTCCGCGGCAGTCGCGCGCTGTTTGTGGTGATGCTTGCCACGATGATGCTGCCAGCCCAAGTCACCATGATCCCGCTTTTCCTGCTGTTTCGCGAACTGGGTTGGATCGACACCTTATTGCCCTTGGTGGTGCCAGCCTTTTTCGGCAATGCGTTTTTCATTTTCATGTTCCGCCAATTCTTCGCCCAAATCCCCGAAGCTCTGGTCGAAGCAGCGCGCATCGACGGCTATGGGCACGTCGGCATTTGGTGGCGGATCATGCTGCCTCTGTGCAAACCGGTGATTGCAATTACCGCGGTCTTCACTTTCATTTTCTGCTGGAACGACTTCCTCGCGCCGCTGATCTACTTGCATAGTGAAGAGCAAATGACGTTGGCGGTGGCGCTCAATTCGTTCCGCAATCAGTACGGCGGCTTGGACGACGTGCAATATTTGATGGCGGTTAGCTTGATCACCATGCTGCCGTGCATTTTGCTCTTTTTCGCTGCCCAGAAGCAGTTTGTCGAAGGTTTAGGCAAAGGAGCAGTCAAGGGATAATGCTGGGGCAATCCTGGCGTTAAACAACACGCAAAACGATGGCAGAAGTCAAACTTAAGCAAGTCAGCAAGATCTACCCCGGCGGTTTTTGCGCCGCTGATAAGGTCGACATCACCATTGCTGATCGCGAATTTGTGGTGTTGGTCGGGCCGTCTGGCTGCGGCAAAAGCACGACGCTGCGCATGATCGCAGGGTTGGAAGACATTACTTCTGGCGAGCTGCTGATTGGTGGCCAAAAGGTCAATCATGTACCGCCGCGCGATCGTGACATCGCGATGGTGTTTCAGAGTTACGCGCTCTATCCGCACATGTCGGTGGCCAAAAATTTGGCTTTTGGATTGCTGCGTCGGCGCAAACATGGATCGACGCTGCGCAAAGTGATTTCGTCGGGGTATCGTGCGGAGGCGGCAAAAGAAAATCTGGCCGTGAACGAACGGGTGGCGTCGGCGGCGCAAATGTTGGGATTGACGGATTTGCTGGAGCGCAAACCCGGGGAATTGTCGGGCGGACAACGCCAACGGGTGGCGGTTGGACGGGCAATCGTGCGCGACCCCAAAGCGTTTTTGTTCGATGAACCACTTTCCAATCTTGACGCCAAGCTGCGGGTGGAAATGCGCACCGAAATCCGGCGGCTGCATCGTGAAATGGGGGCGACTACGGTCTACGTCACCCACGACCAGGAAGAGGCCATGACGCTGGGCGATCGATTGGTGGTTATGAAGGATGGCGTCATTCTAAATTTCGGCTCCCCCACCGAG
>CAZMDZ010000384.1:0-3625 GCA_964565175.1 uncultured Planctomycetales bacterium | reverse complement strand
CGCAAGTCAATCGATCGAGCGGCTTATCCGGGCAGATGTCGAGCAACATGGCGACGTCGGGACCGAGGCCCGCTTGCGTTTCAAAAGCCAGTTGCGGAGTCCAATCAACCAGGCCGCCATAAACCGGATGCTCGACTTGTACGCCGCCCTTGTGGACTTTGTTGAGGGCGCCTAATGAGAAAACTTGGAAGCCACCTGAGTCCGTCAGGATGGGGCCGTCCCAGGCTAACATCTTGTGGATGCCGCCGAGTTTTTGCACCAACTCCACGCCCGGCCGCGCAAATAGGTGGAAGGCGTTGCAGAGCATCATTTCCACGCCCATTGGACGCAGATGCTGAGGCAAAATGCCGCGCATCATGCCGCGGGTTGCTACCGGCATGAAGGCCGGGGTTTGCACCGAGCCGTGCGGGGTGTGCAGAGTTCCAAGGCGAGCCGAAGAGGCGCCACCTTGTTTGAGGTCGAAGCGGAAGGTCACAGGGTATGGCTGAGCCGAAAGGGCAACAGCTTATTGCCGCCGGATCGGCTCGGTAAGCGGTTCTATGCTTGCGCCCGGATAATAGTGGTGCAAGATTTCTTGATAGGTGTGGCTATCTCGCGCCAAGTCTTGGGCGCCGAGCTGGCACAAGCCAATCCCATGCCCGCGGCCGCGGCCTTCGACCACAACACTACCGTCTCTCAGCACGCCAATGAGGTCGACCATCGCCGACGGCAAATGAAAGCGCCGACGCAATTCTTCGCCGGGCATGGTGTGGCTGCCAAGTTCTCCGGTCAATTTGGCTTCCAACACTCGACCGCCAGTATCCCGGCGAAGAATCTGCAGGCCAGTGGCATATTCGCCTACGCCTAGCTCGATTGCCATCTGGTCTAATTCGGCGGCATCGACGCGCTCGCTCCAGCTATGGGGTTTCACCTTGTGCGGGGCAGCGATGGGTTCGCTGACCATTTGCAGGACCAAACTATTGCCAAAACCCGAATCGGTGCCATTGCTCGTGGCTCCGCCGCAATCGGCGTGGAAAAAAGCAGGCACATATTGGTCCTGATGGCGCAAGATCATGCCGGTGGTGGCTGTCACCGCTTCCCGGGCAGCTTCGGTTTCAAGGTCCACCGATAAAAAGCGTTGATCGCTGGCCGTCGACGACAGTTGAGTGCGGCCGCGCAACATTTGGAAGACCGCGTATGAGCGAGCGGCGATCGCCTGGGCTTTCAGTGCTTCGCCGATGCCATTGCGGCTGGTTGCCATCTCGCCAGTAACCACGCCAAGAACGTAATCTTCCAACGGCAGTTCCAAGGCGGCTTCTAAATGAGCGGGATTGCCCTTGCGTTTCGATTTTTTGCGCAAGTGCAAGGCGCCGCGGTAACGCCATGTATCGAGAACGATGGCGGCGTCACCATAGCTATGAAGCACGGCATGGTTGCTTGTGGAGATCCAACCGCCGACGGAAAAACGGCCGTCTTGATAGCTCAGCCAGCCGCGCAGTCCGTCGCCTTTGGCCAGCAGGTCACCGTTACTGCTGCGCAGTTCCCAAAGGCCGATGACATCCAACTCCATGCGTTCGCCGTCGGCAAGCCGGTGAAGCTGAACTTCAAGATTGGGATTGCGGGGCTGCAAAGCGGTATGGGCATCCAACTCCTTCGGGCCGAAGGCGTTGCTCAGCAGCCAGAGTGCAGCAAGGAAAATTCCAAGCCACGTCCAGCGGATGGACGGGTTAGCTCGGTTCATGCCCTAAGCGTCGCAGAAGTTCCCAGCCGGGATCGAGCAGCACCCTTCCTTGTGGAGTGCGAGAAATGTATCCCTTGCGAATCAGCCAGGGTTCGAGCACATCTTCAATCGTGTCTTCGGCTTCTTCCACCGCAACCGCCAGAGACTTGAGTCCAAGCGGGCCGCCCTTGGCGTGGGCCAAGCTCTGCAGCACCCGGACGTCGGCGCGCTCGAGGCCGTTTTCGTCAATGCCCAGTAAGCCAAAGGTGCGTTGGGTTACGGCCAGGTCGATGCGCGACCCGTTTTCCACCTGAGCGACGTCTCGTGCCCGACGCAGCAGCCGGTTGGCGATGCGGGGAACGCCGCGAGCGTGGGAGGAAAGCAGGGTGAGGGCGTCGGGCTCGATGCTGACGGCGAGGATGTCTGCCGAGCGTTGCAGGATCTTGGCCAGGGCGGGGGGAGAGTAGGGCTCAAATCGCGCGGTGTGGCCAAAGCGCGAGCGGAAGGCTGCGGTCAACATTGCCTCGCGAGTGGTGGCGCCGACCAGGGTGAAGGGCTTGAGGTCCAGCTTGAGCAGCCGCGCATGCACCCCTTGATCGAGGGTGAATTCCAGTTGGAAGCGCTCCATCGCCCCATACAAGTACTCCTCGACGACAGTGGGGAGGCGGTGGATCTCGTCGATAAAGAGGATGCTGTTTTCTTCGAGCTGACTGAGGATGCCGACCAAATCCTTGGCCCGTTCCAGCGCAGGTCCGCTAGTGACCTTCATTGGCACGCCAATCTCGCGAGCCAGGGCGAAGGCAAGGCTGGTTTTGCCTAGCCCAGGAAGTCCTGAAAACAGCAGATGTTCCAGGGTGTCCCCGCGCTCACCTGCGGCTTGAATCATTAGTCGCAGCGGTTCGAGCAGAGTTTCCTGCCCGAGGAACTCTGCGAAATCCCTGGGACGCAAACCCCGCTCGAATTCCTGCTCGCCACCGGCAAGGTCGTGGGTCGCGAAGGTCGAGGGTTGGTCCATCGAGTCCATTTTGCCCAGTTTGGCGGCCGGATTCCATGATCGACCGACTGAAATCAGCCCCGAATGGGGTTTATGCCCTTTTCGATAGGAGTTTGCGTTGCCTGACCAATTGTTTACTCTATGTCTGCCCTCAGGTCATCCCCCCAGGCCTAAGCTCGTGCGCCATCGCACGGGTTTTGTGCTGAAAGATCAGAATGTTCACTGGTCGACGCCGGTGGGGGATGGCATGATTGTTGCCCCCTCTCTCCCAACAGAGGGCGTTGTGTCTACGCCCCTCTCAAAGGACCGCATGAAATCACGATCAATCCTGTGTCTTACAGCGCTCGGCCTGGTGGCTGGCGTTCCTGGCTGCTTTGGCCCCGGCGGAAACTTCAAATCGAAGGATTCCTACGCGAAATCGGCCGAAATGGAGATCTTGGCGGTAAGCAACGGTTTCGGCCGTCTGCTGCCCCACGTCATCTTTGAGCCTCGGCCAGATGGTTCGCCATCCCAGCAGCCGATTGAGATCCGCTCGATTGACGATCTGATCGCCGCTCGCCCGTCCGACGTGAACCCGATTCTGCCACCGGCGACCTGGAGAATTCAGGCCAACCCGGATACTGGCGCAATTGAGCCTCTCAACGTAGCGGGTAACTTGGCCAACCACTTTGTGGCGGTTGAGTTCTCGCGGTCCATCAACATGGACTCGGTGTTGGCTTCTGGTGCAGGTGCTGCACTGAACAGCGGCCTGAACGGTGTCGTCACCTTCGTTTCCTACGACCAGGCAACTGGATCTTCCGAGCCATTGGTGGGGCGCAGCTTCATCAACGGAATGACCTACTCCGGTAACCCAGCCGAGTTGGAACAGTGGGTGCAGCCGTTGGACGGTGGCAACAACAGTGTCGAAGCCTTGGTCGACGAAGCCGTTGGCT
>CAZMDZ010000383.1:0-3628 GCA_964565175.1 uncultured Planctomycetales bacterium | reverse complement strand
CACCCGCGAAACAGGTCAGGATCACCCGGACTTGAGCGTGGCCAGTTCGATTCACGCTGATTCTGCCCACCATCGGGTGACGCGATTGAATGGCATCACCCACGTGCTGGTACGCCCCAGTCGCGGTCGCATTCGCGGTCAGGCGGCGCTGATCCAACTTGAAGGCGACACCACCGAAGAGATGATCGTGCAGCAGGATTTGGGCTTGGTCATTGCCTTCCCGCGTGCATCAGCGCCGGAGCTGGGCCAGCTCGGACGGGCATTTGAACTGAGCGATCACCATTGCGATACCGCCGGTGTGATCAAGTACAGCATTGGCGAGCCGGAGCAAGGATTGAAGCCGCGTGAAGGCGTCGAAATGCCAGACAACGTCGATGAACTCGACGATTGGTTCGACGATGCCCTCGACTACGGCGAGCGTGCCGACGCCCTGGCCGAACGCGGCGAACAGTTTTTGCAGCGCGACCTGAAGATGGAAGCTTTGCTGCCCTACGCTCGCGGTGAAAAGCCGGTGCTGATCGAGGCCAACGACGCGATCACGATCATGGCGGCACGCGCTTGGGCGCAGGACCGCCAGTTGGATGTGATTTACCTCGGCGCGAAGGAAGCGTGGAAAGTGGCTGGTTACCTGGGGGCGGATCAAGCACGGGTGGTGCTGGGTTCGGTGCACGATTTGCCACCGCGCATTCGCGATCCATACGATTCGATCTACCGCGCTGCGTCGGTGTTGAAGGCTGCTGGCTGTCAGGTGGCATTGCGCACCAACAACCCTGAAGTGACACGAAACCTGCCGTTCCAGGCCGCAACCGCTGCCGCTTGGGGTTTGGGACGTGAGCAAGCGCTGCGGGCTCTGACTTTGGGCGCAGCTGAAATCTTGGGTGTGGACGCCTACACCGGTTCGATTGAAGCTGGCAAGTCGGCCAACTTCTTCCTCTGCAGCGGCGATCCGCTCGATTTCACCGGCCAGATCCGCCGCATGTGGATTGGCGGCCGCGAGGTCGAAATGAGCAGTCGCCAGACCGAATTGCGCGATCGATTTGCGGAACGCATCGAAAAGATGAAGAATTGATGCCATGAACGACATCCCCCGACGGGTCGCGGCTGCAGTCGCGACCGTGGCCATTTTGTGCGCACCACTTCCGGCCACGGCTTCAGTTCCCGCCACGACTTCGATTCCGGTGACGGCTTCGGCCTTGGCACTGTTTGCGGCAACTGCACCGACTAACTGGCAGCAGCAAAGCGTCGACGACTACCTTAGCTACATCCGCCGCGAGACCGATTACGTCGCGATTGGAACCTTCGACAAGCTCGCGCAGATCGGCAGTGAAGATGCATTGGAGGCGTTGCAAAAATGCATGAGTGTCCTGCGGACGCCGTCGGGGCAGTCGCGGGCGTTTTATTCCTTTCGCTTGTTCCTAGGAACGGAGCAGCAAGAGGCGGCGATCGAGTTTTTGCACGAGTCGGTGATGGCCAACAAAAAGGGCCAGGGCGGATATGCGATGCGGGCCCTGCAGGAATATGGCGCCGAGGCGAAGAGCGAACTGCTGGAGGTGATCGAGAAAAGCAAGTCTGCTGGATTGCGTGCGTCGGCGCTGAAGCCGTTATTGGTGGATTGGTTGGAACGGCCGACGGCAGCTGGATTGCGGATGTTTTTGGATCATTACCGGCCGGGAATGAGCGGCTCGTTTCGCGACTCGGTCAATTTTTTGCATCGCGTGGACGAAGAACGAGCGGCGTCAATATTCAAGGAGATGTTGCTGTCGAAGCGCACCCACATGCACGCCAAATCGTTGATTTTGCAAGCGCTGGCGGAAGCTCCGGATCCAGCGTGGGAGGAGGTGTTGCTGGAAGCCTTGGGCGCCAAAGAAGAGGGCGTGCAGCTGCAGGCGCTGTTGGCCTTAGAGGCTCTGGGCTCTGATCAACACGCCGATTTGCTGCTGAAAATGTGCAAGTCCAAGTTGCCCGACCTGCGTTTCAACGCCTATTTGGCACGCACGCGAATCGTTGGCCAGGATGAAGGTTGGTTGGCCGAAATCCGCAAGATGGTGAAGTCGAAAAACTCGGTGGATCGCCAAATTGCTGGCATGTTGGCGGGCATGTTGCCGCGTGATCAAGCAATGGAGTACCTGGGCTTGTTGCTGGCAGACCCGCACCTAGCGGTGCAAACCGAAGCACTGATGGCGATGGTGCAATTGCGTCGGCCGGATTCGGTGCCGGTGCTGATTGAGCGTTTGGCGGTTGAGCAAGGGGCAATGAAATGGCGAGTGGAAAAAGCGCTGGAGAAAATGACGGCGCAACCATTTGGACCGTCGGTGGAATCGTGGCGGCGGTGGTGGAAAAACGAAGGCCAGGATTACGTCTTGCCGTCGGTGGCCGAGGCGGAAGAGACTTTGCTCGAACGCGATGTGTGGGGAGATAGCGGTGATACCGGTGGTTTTTATGGCATGCCGATTGTTTCGAACCGAGTAGCGTTCATTTTGGATACCAGCGGTTCGATGAAAGCGGAGTACCACACTTCGTACTACGAAGACCTTGACGAAACCGGGGCGGCCAAGGGCGAGGCGGAGAAGTCGACGCGGATCATCATCGCCAAGCGCGAATTGGTGCAGAGCTTGGAGAAATTGGCGGATAACGTGCACTTCAATCTTTTCTTTTTTGATTCGGCGGTGCGGCCTTGGAAGAAGAAATTGAGCAAAATGTCCGGCGGCACGCGCAAAGATGCGATTGCCTTCGTTAACAAACAGAAAGCGGAAGGCCTCACTGCGATATTTGATGCTTTGGAAGCCGCGTTTCAGGATAAGGAAATCGACACCATCTACGTGTTGAGCGACGGCCAGCCCAAGGGTGGCAAGCTGGATAATTCAGAGCTGATTCGCAAAAAAGTGCGGGAATGGAATCGCACCCGACACATCACCATTCACAGTATTTCGGTCGGCGGTGAAGTGGCGTTGTTGATTTGGTTGGCGGAGGATTCGGGCGGTCAGTACATCCAAGCGGATGGTTAAGCGAGCTGTGGTTCGCCTGGCGCCGCGGTTAATGAATGGAAATTAATCCAGTTGACCGGGTCGATGAATTAGCTTGAACCCTGTGATTTTTCACAACGCTGATTCACCGATCGCCCGGGCTGCCGCAGACCCGAGCAATCCAACCGTGTTTTCCGCAGTTTTCCCAGTGGAGACCTGGATTCACGAATAACTAGGCACCCTTTTAGGATGGGCTAGTTTGTTGGAGGAACTAGCCGTATTCCGGATGGACCCGCAGCAAACCAGTGGATTTGTTGCGGGTCGATTTTTAAGTGCAGGTCGCTGTTTTCGTGCCAATCTCGGCGCAGCGCAGTGCGGCTGATGATGCGAGTTCCGTCGGCGCATTCACAGATTAGGTCGGTGCGGTCACCCAGGTTTTCGGCGGTGATCAACCGGGCGGTGAGAGTTGCGGAATGTTCGCAAGGCTGAATCGCATCCGGGCGCACGCCGAGCACGGCGTCGGCAGGAGCGTCGGGCATGATCTTGCGGATCCATTCACCTTCCAAGAAGTTCATTGGCGGCGTGCCAACAAAGCTGGCGACGAATCGGTTGACGGGTTGCTGGTAAACCTCGGTGGGGGAGCCGATCTGTTGAATGACGCCATC
>CAZMDZ010000382.1:0-3651 GCA_964565175.1 uncultured Planctomycetales bacterium | reverse complement strand
CAAGGCGCCAATCATTAAGTTGGTCAATTCGGTGCTGTTCCAGTCGCTGAAGCTGCGCGCATCGGATGTGCACTTCCAGCCGTACGCCGACCGTTTGCAGGTGCGCTTCCGCATCGACGGCATTTTGTATGCGATGGAATCGATTCCAAAGGCTGCGCAGGATGCGGTGCTGTCCAGGATCAAGGTGATGGGCAAGATGGACATCGCCGAACGCCGTTTACCGCAGGATGGTCGTGCCTCCATTCGCATTGGCGACGGCGAGGTGGATGTTCGTATCTCGGTGGTTCCTACCGCCGGTGGCGAGCGCGCTGTTCTGCGTTTGCTCGATAAGAGTGCAGGCGTTTTTGCGCTTGATTCGATTGGACTCGACGAGAAGAACCTAAAAACGCTGCGCCACTACATCAGCTACCCGCACGGCGTGGTACTGGTCACCGGCCCAACGGGTTCGGGTAAAACCACCACGCTGTATGGCTCACTGACCGAGATTTCAACTGGAGAGAAGAACATCCTCACCATCGAGGATCCAGTCGAATACCAGCTGGATGGAATCTCGCAGGTTCAGGTCAATGCCAAGAAGGGTTTGACCTTCGCCGCTGGCTTGCGCTCCTTCTTGCGTCAAGACCCTGACGTGATGATGGTCGGTGAGATTCGCGACCTCGAAACCGCTGAAATTGCGATTCGAGCTGCAATCACGGGTCACCTAGTGTTCAGCACCGTTCACACCAACGATGCACCGTCGACCGTCACTCGACTGGTCGACTTAGGTTTGGAACCTTACTTGGTGTCGTCATCCTTGGTGCTGGTCATTGCCCAGCGCCTGGTGCGAACCCTGTGCTCATCTTGCCGCACCTGGCAAGAACCGACCCCAGCCGAGTCCGCCTCGCTGCGTGACCTGGGATTGGATCTGTCGGACCTGAAAGATGGCAAGATTGCTCATTCTCCTGGCTGCGACGACTGCTTCCAGTCGGGCTTCCAAGGCCGAACCGCAATCTACGAATTGCTGCCGATGTCGGAGGAGCTGCGCTCCTTGATCATGCGGCGCGCCCCCGCCAGCGATTTGAAGCGCCAGGCGGTGAGCGAAGGCATGCGCACCTTGCGCATGGATGGAATGCAAAAAGTGGTAAACGGCATAACTTCCCCCGAGGAGATTATGCGGGTGACTCAATTGGACGTCTAAGACATGCCGGTTTTCGATTGGAAAGGATTCAACGCCAAAGGCAAATCCATTTCCGGCGTGGTCGACGCCGACTCGCCGCGCGATGCACGCTTGAAGCTTAAGCGTGACAGTGTATTGGTGACGTCGGTCAAGCCGGTCAAAGGCTCAGGCCTGTTGGTGACCAAAAAGAAGTCGGACAAGGAGAAAAAGAAGAGCCTGATTTCCGACCAGATGGCGGCCAAGATTGCTCAGGCACGCGGTCGCTCCGGCGGTGGCGCCAAGGGTAAAAAGCGCTTAGCTGAGGTCAGCACTTTTACTCGCCAGCTTTCGACCCTGCTCAAGGCTTCCATTCCGATCACCGAAGCACTGCGCGCGATCATTGATCAAACCGAAGGCAAGCGCCTGGGTGTTTTGTATCGCGATTTGCGTGAACGCATCTCTCAAGGCGCCACCACCGCCGACGCCCTCGCAGCTCACCCTGATTACTTCGACGAGCTTTACGTGTCGATGGTCCGTTCTGGTGAAGCCGCTGGCAAGCTCGACGAAGTTCTCGATCGATTGTCCTCGTTCCTTCAGGAACAAGCCAAGGTTCGCAACCGAGTCACTTCAGCTCTGGCATATCCAGCGGTCATGCTGCTGGTTGGAATCGTCATCATTGCGGTGTTGATGGTAAACGTAGTGCCGAAAATCACCACTATGCTGGCTGGCCGCGGACAGGAATTACCTTGGGCGACCCAGTTCTTGCAAGATGCCTCTGACTTTTTGGTCGCCTATTGGTGGCTGTTGTTCCTTGGCTTCATTTTTACACTTTTGCTTTTCAACCTGTACTATTCGTCCGAAAAGGGGCGACTTTCCATCGACCGAAAACTGCTGAAATTCCCGGTGCTTGGCGACTTGTTGACCAAGCAAGCTCTTTCCAGATTCTCGCAGACCTTTTCCACCCTGCTGCGTTCCGGCGTGCCCGTTGTGCGCTGCCTTGAGGTCACCAAGACGGTCCTTGGCAACCGGCTGTTGGAAAACACCATCGACGGCGTGCGCGAGAAGATCCTTGAGGGCGCCGACATCGCCACGCCGATTAAACAATCCGGAGTTTTTCCGCCCATCGTTGGCTACATGATCGCCGTAGGAGAACAGTCCGGCGAATTGGATTCGATGATGGAACAAGTCGGCGAGTCCTACCAAGAAGAGGTCGAGATCGCGACGACTAAATTTACTTCGCTGATCGAACCGGTCATCATCTTGCTGCTGGCAGGATTGGTTGGCTTCATTGTCATGGCCATTCTCCTGCCCATCATGCAAATGTCCACCTCCTTCGGCTCCTAAGCAACGCAAACCATGAAGAAGCAAAAACACAAGAATTTGCGCCGTAACGGCGGTTTCACCCTGATCGAGATTATGGCCGTAGTGTTGATCATCGGCCTACTGATCGCAGCCGTTGGTGGCCCAATCGCTCAGGTCCTTTTCCAGGGCGGCAAAACGCGGATCAAGACTGACATCAGCAGCCTGGAAAGTCACATCAAGATTTACAAGAGCCAATTTTTCCGCTACCCCGATAGCCTGGAAGATCTGCTAACTCCGCCAGACGGCCCGCCCTTCTTGGATCGCATGCCGACTGACCCATGGGGCAATGAATACTTCTACGAGCCACCATCCGACGGCACTAATTTCATCATCGGCACTCTCGGTTTGGACGGTGAAGTCGGCGGTGAAGGTGAATCAGAAGATGTCACCAACGAGACCTTGGCTGCAGAATAAGTCGATCTCATTGCCACTTAAGCTCCCACAGTCGAAGAGCAATCGCCATGGTTTCACTTTGATTGAAATCATGGCGGTGGTGCTGCTGCTGGGATTAGCCCTTGGCGGAGTTTCGTCGAATTTGAATGCCTTCATACCGGCTCAACAGTCCGAAAGTGCCGCGCGTCAGCTGATTGGCGATTTGGATTTGGTGCGAAGTGCAGCGATTGCCAACGGCCGCCCCTACTACCTTGAGGTAGACCTGGAGGAGAATCAGTACCGCATTATTACGCCGTACACTGAGGAAGGACGTGTTGCCCGAACAAAAGAGGACCGCACCGACCTTGGCATTCAGCATTTGAGCAACGGTATCTTTTTGGGCGGTTTGCGCTATTCAGGTGTCGATGACATGTTGGTCAGCGGTGTTCACACGGTTGAGTTTCTTCTTTCCGGTTTCATGATTGATTTGAGTTTTTTGCTGCGCAATGTCGAAGGTGAGAGCTACGACCTAACCGTTGTCATGGGCGCGCTTTCTGGCAAGACTTTGGTTTACGACGGCAGCTTTGAACCGGGCAAGGTGACGGATGCTGATTTTTAGGTCTGGACACCAGCGCCTGCACCCAAGTCGCACCAAAGTGGGTCAGCGCCATGCTTTCACCTTGATGGAGGTTATGGCCGCCATCATGTTGCTGGCGATCGTGCTGACTACGCTGATGGACCTGCGCAACAAAGCCGTCGGTCGCGCTGCCGATGGCCGCAAC